>CAMDAL010000411.1 GCA_945888565.1 Devosia equisanguinis
CCTTGACGTTGAACGAGAAGCGGCCCGGGCCGTAGCCGCGCGCCTTGGCTTCCGGCAGGCCGGCGAACCAGTCGCGCATCGGCCCGAAAGCGCCGGTGTAGGTGGCAGGGTTGGAGCGCGGCGTGCGGCCGATCGGCGACTGGTCGATATCGATGACCTTGTCGAGGTGCTCGAGGCCGGTCAGGTGGTTATGCGGGGCAGGGGTGACGCGTGCGCCGTTCAGCCGGCGCGCAATCGCCTGGTACATCGTGTCGATCATCAGGGTCGACTTGCCGCCGCCCGACACGCCGGTAATGGCCACGAACAGCCCCAGCGGCACATCCACTGACACGTTCTTGAGGTTGTTGCCGGTGGCGCCGTCGATATGCAGCTGCTTCGATTTCTTCGGCTTCCGCCGCTCGGCCGGCATCGGGATTTCCAGTTCGCCCGTCAGGTACTTGCCGGTGATCGAGTTGGGGTTGGCCATCACCTCCTGCGGCGTGCCCTCCGCCATGATCCGGCCGCCGTTCGAGCCGGCGCCGGGACCCATGTCGACCACGTAGTCGGCGGCCATCACCGCGTCCTCGTCGTGCTCGACCACGATCACCGTGTTGCCGATGTCGCGCAGGCGCCGCAGCGTTTCCAGCAGCCGCTCGTTGTCGCGCTGATGCAGGCCGATCGAGGGCTCGTCGAGCACGTAGAGCACGCCGGTCAGCCCCGAGCCGATCTGGCTGGCGAGCCGGATGCGCTGGCTCTCGCCACCGGACAGCGAGCCGGAATTGCGCGCCAGCGTCAGGTAGTCGAGTCCCACATCGTTGAGAAAGCCCAGCCGCTCACGGATTTCCTTGAAGATGCGCTCGCCGATCTGGTTCTGCTGCGCGGTGAGTTTGGCCGGCAGGTCCTTGAACCACTCGGCCGCAGCCCGGATCGACTTCTCCGAAACCTGTCCGATATGCAGGCCGTCGATCTTCACCGCCAGCGCTTCGGGCTTCATCCGGTAGCCGTTGCAGGCGAGACAGGGCGCCTGCGACATGTAGCGCTCGATCTCCTCGCGCATGCCGGCGCTCTCGGTTTCCTTGTAGCGCCGCTCGAGGTTGCCGATCACGCCCTCGAACGGCTTGGTCGACTTGTAGGTCCGCAGGCCATCGTCGTAGACGAACTCGATCTTCGTCGGGCCGGTACCGTAAAGCACGGCGTGCTGGACTTCGAAGGGCAGGTCCTGCCAGGCGGTGCCGAGCGAGGCGCCGTAATGCTTCACCACCGCGCCGAGCGTCTGCTGGTAGTAGGGCGCGCTGGTCTTCGACCACGGCAGGATAGCGCCGTCGCGCAGCGACAGTTCGCTCTCGGGCACGATCAGGTTGGGATCGATCTTGCGCTCGGTGCCGAGCCCGTCGCAGACCGGGCAGGCGCCATAGGGGTTGTTGAACGAGAACAGCCGTGGTTCGATTTCGGGGATGGTGAAGCCGGAAATCGGGTCGGCGAACTTTTCCGAGAAGATCAGCCGCTTCGGCGTGGTGCCGTCTTCCTCGAACTGGTCAGCGAACTCGGCAAACGCGATGCCGTCAGCCAGCTTCAGCGCCGTTTCGAAGCTCTCGGCCAGCCGCGAGCCGATATCCGGGCCGGTCACCACGCGGTCGACCACCACCTCGATATCGTGCTTGATCTTCTTGTCGAGCGCCGGCGCGTCCTCGATGTCGTGGAACTCGCCATCGATCTTCACGCGCTGGAAGCCCTTGCGCATCAGCTCGTTGAGCTCCTTCTTGTACTCGCCCTTCCGGCCTCGCGCGATCGGCGCCAGCAGGTACAGCCGCGTCTCCTCGGGCAGCGCCGTAACGATATCGACCATCTGCGACACTGTCTGGCTCTGGATCGGCAGGCCGGTAACCGGCGAGTAGGGGATGCCGACGCGGGCAAACAGCAGGCGCAGGTAGTCGTAGATCTCGGTGACGGTGCCAACGGTAGAGCGCGGGTTACGCGATGTGGTCTTCTGCTCGATGGAGATCGCCGGGCTCAGGCCCTCGATCGACTCCACATCGGGCTTCTGCATCATCTCGAGGAACTGCCGGGCATAGGCCGACAGCGACTCCACGTAGCGCCGCTGCCCCTCGGCATAGATGGTGTCGAACGCCAGCGAGGATTTGCCGGAACCGGACAGGCCCGTCATCACGATCAGGCTGTCGCGCGGCAGCCGCAGGTCCACATTCTTGAGGTTGTGTTCCTTGGCGCCACGGATGACGATTTCACGGTTCGGGTTGCGCTTTTCGGCCATAGACGGTTCCACCTACGAGGCGCGCGAGCTTTACAGCCGCTCTCTGCCAGATCGTGTCAGGGTTTTCAAAAAGAGGGGTCGGCTGCCTACTTGGGAGTTGGGGGCCGGGCGCGCAATCTAATCACGTCTCACGACGTCGTGTCACCAACGCGGTCGCCGCCACCGGTCAAACGTGATGCGAACATAAACAGAACATGGTGTGGCGGGTCAAGTGAGTCGCGTCTCCATTGTCCGGAAGCGCCGTCGCGCCAAGGCTTGACATCCCCAGGTCGAATGAGAACATATAAGGAACAACTTGCGAGGTCGGAAACTGTGGGCTGGCGGCGGTTTTGTCGCGCGCCCGCCCGGCTTCGTCGATAGAATGCGCACCGAATGTCCGGGCATGCCCGGTGAGAAGTCGAAAGGGAAGTGCCATGGCAGGCGGCGTCAACAAAGTGATCATCGTGGGCAATCTCGGGGCCGACCCCGAGGTGCGGAACCTGCCTTCGGGCGGCAAGGTGGTGAACCTGCGTGTCGCCACAACCGATACCTGGCGCGACAAGAACAGCGGCGAGCGTCGTGAAAAGACCGAGTGGCACAGCGTCGTCATCTTCAACGAGGCGCTGGGCCGCGTGGCAGAGCAGTACCTGCGCAAGGGCGGCAAGGTCTATCTCGAAGGGTCGCTACAGACACGAAAGTGGCAGGACCAGTCCGGTGCCGATCGCTACTCGACCGAGGTCGTGCTGCAGAACTTCAACTCCACCCTCGTGCTGCTCGACAGTCGCGGTGACAGCGAGGGTGCCGGCGGCGGCTTCTCCGCCCCGGCCGAGCGCAGCAGCAACTACAGCGGCGGCGGTGGCGGCCAGCGCGACAGCGGCTTCAGCGGTGGTGGCGGCGGCGGTGGCCGTCCCGAGCGGCGTCCGAGCGCCGCCCCGGCCTTCGAAGGCGGCGCTGACGACGATATCCCGTTCTGATCGCACCTGTGCCGGTCGGATCAGAGTTCAGCGGGTCGCCTCACGGCGGCCCGTTTTCGTTTCAGCTGTCGCCCATGAAGTCGCCCATGAAAAAGGGCGGCTCACGCCGCCCCTTGTCGTCCGCTCAGGCCACACCCGTTACTTGGTGAACGGCACCGAGGCCGACAGCTTGTCGCCATTGTCGAAGGCCACGTCGAAGTTCACGCCGATCTTTTCAGGGTTCAGCGTGATGGCGGCATTGACCGACAGGCCCATGCCCTCTTCGTCCTTGTTCTTGTCCTT
>CAMDAL010000412.1 GCA_945888565.1 Devosia equisanguinis
TCGGTCCGCCTGCCGGCGAGCTGGAACGGCATCTTCACGCTGAAGCCAAGCCTCGGCAGGATCGCCGTCGATCCGCCGTTCTTCGGTCGCGCCATCGGGCCGATGACGCGCACCGTCGCGGATGCGGCTCTGCTGATGGCCGAGCTGTCCAAGCCCGACGCGCGCGATCACATGAACCTGCCGCCGGCCGACATCGATTGGGCCGCCGGGCCGCTGTCGCCCAAGGGGCTGAAGATCGGCCTGCATCTCGACGCCGGCTCCGGCCTGCCGGTCGATCCCGAGGTCAAGGAGGCGATCGAGGCCGCCGCCAGACTGTTCGCCGAGGCAGGCGCGCATGTCGAGCCGGTCGCGCCGTTCCTCTCGCCGGAGATGCTGCACCTTCAGGACCTGTTCTGGCGGGTGCGCAGCTGGGTCGATTTTTCCGCGCTCTCTCATGCGCGGCAGGCGAAGGTTCTGCCGTTCATTGCCGACTGGTGCCGCGGCGGCGCCGACGTCTCGGGCACCCAGGTGATCCGGGGCGTGAACAACTACATGGCCATCCGCTCTGCCACGACGCGCGCAACGCAGCCGTTCGACTTCGTCCTGTCGCCGGTCTCGCCCGTGCCGACCTATCGCGCCGAGTGGGAGACCCCGACCAACGACGTGAACCGGCCGCTGGAGCACATCTCCTTCACCATGCCCTACAATATGAGCGAACAGCCGGCTGCCTCGATCAACTGTGCCTACACGAAGGAAGGCAAGCCGATCGGCCTCCAGATCTCGGGCCGCCGCTTCGACGATTCCGGCGTGATGCGCCTGTCGCGCTGGTTCGAGTCGGCGCGCGGCGAGCAGAGGAAGTGGCCCGAGCCATGATGGTGCCCACCCTTCGAGACGGCGCTTCGCGCCTCCTCAGAGTGAGGCGTTTTCTGCATCGACCAATTGACCTCGCCCTGAGGAGCGGCCGTAGGCCGCGTCTCGAAGGGTGGGCCACGCAATGAAACCCCTCGGCATCCTCATGCTCGATACGCGGTTTCCGCGGATCGTGGGGGATGTCGGGAATGAGGCGTCGTACGGCTTCCCGGTGATCTTCCGGCGCATGGAAGGAATCGGATCGGCGGACGCGGTCGCAGCGCATCCCGACCGGCCGCGTGTGCTGGCCGCGCTTAAGGCAAATGCCGAGGCGCTGGCCGCGAACGGCGCGGTGGGGATCGGGACGAGCTGCGGGTTCCTCGCGCTTTATCAGGACGATCTCGCCGCGGTGTCGCCGGTCCCGGTGGCGACCTCGGCACTGCTGCACATCAAGCGGCTCGCGGGGCGCACGCCGGGCGTGATCACCGCGTCGGCGAAGAACCTGACGCCGGCACATCTCGTGGCCGTCGGCGCTCCCGGCGATACACCGGTGGTCGGCCTGCCCGAGGACAGTTCATTTGCCGGCACCTTCCTGCGCAACGGGCTGACGCTCGATCGCGAGGCCGTCGAGCGCGAGGTCGTCGCGGCCGGGCTCGAGCTGCTGGCGAAGCACCCGGCGGTCGACACGGTGGTTCTCGAATGCACCAACCTGCCACCCTACAGGCGGGCGCTGGAGAAGGCGCTCGGCCTGCCTGTACTCGACGTGATCGATCTGCTGAACGACTTTCATGCCGAGCTCAGCGGGGCAGCAAGCGGCGGTAAAGCGGCTGCAGCAGCGCCGGGATGATGTAGATCGGGAACTGCACGGCAGCGATGAACAGGAAGATGTCGGGATCGGCCGTCGCCGGCAGGACCGCCATGAGGAGCGCGTTGTGCCGTCCGCCCGAGCAGTAGCCCACGGTGAGCGCGCTGCGCCGGTCGAGGAACGGCCAGGTCGCGATCGCCATGACCAGATTGCACAGGAGCATCCCTGCGAAGGAACCGGCGATGAAGCCTCCGAGCTTGGCCGGTTCGGTGATCGCGCGGGCCACCACGCCATCCATCAGCGGGATCGCAAAGAGCATCAGCACCACCACCGAGACGCCATCGAGGGTCGGGCCGCTCTCGACGAGACGTGGGCCCAGCCAGCGGCGGATGACGAGCGCCCCGGCCAGTGCCAGCGCGACGATCATCGCCAGCCTCATGCTGAGGTCGAACAGGCCGATCTTGAGGTCGAAACCGAGCAGCCACAGCGCCAGCGGCGGCAGCGTGAAGGGCACCAGGAAATTGGTGAACAGGGACAGCAGCAGCGCCAGCGAGGAATCGAGGCGCAGGAAGGTAGCCGTCGTCGCGGCCGAGATGATGCCGGGCGCCATGGCGCTGAGGCAGAGCGCGGTAACGAGGCTTGGCCACAGGCCCAGCCCCTGCCAGATCGGCCAGACGACGAGGGGCACTGCGATCAGGTTGAGGACCGCCAGCAGCAGCGCGGGACCGGGCCGGCGCAGCAGTGCCGAGAGGCGCCCCCAGTCCATCCGCGCCAGGGCCAGCATCAGCAGGATCACCACCAGCGGCAGCAATAGCGGGCGCGCCGCCGCGGCCAGGTCCTGGAACAGCAGCCCCAGCAGCAACGAGAAGGGCAGCAGCGTGGTGGCGCGCCCTCCCATGCGCCGCAGGACCGATACGAGCGGGTTCATTGAAGCCACCGTAGCACGTGTTACCCTGCGGCCGATGAACACTCCGCATGGCGTCTGGCTCGACGATCTCACCCGGCAGGAAGCCACCTCGCGATTTGCCGGCAACGCCGTCGTCGTCATTCCCGTAGCGGGCGGGAGTGACCTGCCGGTGCATCTGCCGCTGAAGGCGCCCGCCGTCATCGTCCGGGCACTGGCCCAGAAGCTGGTCGAGCAGCTCGACCTCGTGGTGGCGCCAGTCATCGAGGCGGAAAGTCGGGTGCTGACGGTGCATATCGAGAAGCTGCAGCGACTTGGCGCCAGGAGGCTGGCGGTTCTCGAGCTTCGCTTGTGGGCGGGGACATCCTGCGAAGTTTCGGGCGATGTGCTGAAGGTGCCCGTCTGCGATCGATCCGATGACGATGAATACGCCACTTCCTGCATGATGGCGCTGGATCCGCGGAGCGTTCGAATGCCGCTTCTGCCGGCCGGCTCGTGTGCGCAAGCGTTCGATGGCGAACGCAGGATGGCAGCCGAGGTCGAGGCCGTCGCCGGGGTGCTTGTTTCGAAGTGGCCCGATCTAATTTGTCGATAGTGTGCAGTGTGCAGTAGCGCCGTGTCCGTCGGACTGGCAATACGTCAACCATGCCGCTGCACTGGACCGTCGACTCCAAGGAACGACTCGTGATCACGATCGCCGATGGGGACATCACGCGCGACGAGGCGGAGAGCTACATCGCGGCGGTGAACGGTGCGGGGACCCACACCTACCGCAAGCTGTTCGACGGGAGCCGCGGCGACACCAGGATGACATCGGAAGATATGCTGGCCCTCGGCGTGCAGATCCGCAAGTTGCAGTCGGCCGGAGGCGGTAAACCGGGGCCGATGGCCGTCGTCGTGCCGCCCGATAAGGCCGAACTCCTGTCGCGCGTG
>CAMDAL010000413.1 GCA_945888565.1 Devosia equisanguinis
AGATCTCGTTCACCAACACCCCGTCGATCTCGGTGGCGGTGTATGGCTCGGTGCCGGAGCGGACCCTGGTGCAGCGCGCCAAGGAACTGCAGGACCGGCTGGAGGAAATCCCGACGGCACAGTCGGTGAGCATCTCCGGATCGCGCGACGAAATGCTGGCGGTCACCATCGATATGAACCGGCTGGAGGCCTATAACCTCACGGCCGGACAGCTGCTTGATGCGCTGGCCAAGAACAACATGGTGGTGCCGGGCGGTACGCTCGATACGGGCAACGGCTCGTTCAACGTCGAAGTGCCGGGCCTGATCAGCACTGCCGCCGACGTCTACTCGCTGCCGATCAAGACCGACGGCGACAATGTCGTGACCTTCGGCGACGTGGCGACCATCACCCGTACCTTCGAGGACGCCACCGAATACGCCCACGTCAACGGCCAGCCGGCCATCACGCTCGGCGTGATCAAGGAGCTGGGCAGCAACGTCATCGACATTTCGGACCAGGTCCGCGCTGCCACGGAAGAACTGACGGCGACGTGGCCGCCGGGTATCCAGTACTCGTTCCTGGTCGACCAGGCCGACGTGACCAAGAACCTGTTCCGGTCGCTCGAGGCCGCGGTGCTGACCGCCGTGGCGCTGGTGATGACCGTGTGCGTGGCGACGCTCGGCGTGCGCCCCGCCATCATGATCGGCACCTCGATCCCGATCTCGTTCATGATCGCCTTCCTCGTCGTGCAGACGATGGGCATGACCATCAACATGATGATCATGTTCGGCCTCGTGCTGGCAGTGGGGGTGCTCGTCGACGATCCCATTGTGGTGGTCGAGTACGCCGAACGAAAACTGCAGGAGGGTGTCTCCAAAAAGGAGGCGTTCATCCTTGCGGCCAAGAAGATGTTCGTGCCGGTGGTTGCGGCCACCTTCACGACGCTGGGCGCCTTCGTGCCTCTGCTGTTCTGGCCGGGCATCATCGGCAAGTTCATGAGTTACCTGCCGATCATCGTGATCGTGGTGATGGTCGCCTCGCTGCTATCGGCGCTGGTGTTCATGCCCGTGATCGGCGCAATCATCGCCTCCACACATGTCGACAAGAAGGCCAAGGAAGCGGCCGACGTCGTCATGTACGCCGACAAGTTCGACGTGAAGAAGGTGCGCGGCGCGACGGGCGTCTATGTGCGGACGCTGCAGCATCTGGTGCGGCACCCGATCATCACGCTGGCGATCGGCTTCACCCTGATTGTCGCATCGTTCGGCTATTACATAGCCAACCCGACCGGCGTCGAGGCCTTCCCGGCCTCGGAAGCCGAGTTCGGGACGGTGAACGTGATCGCCCGCGGCAACTACTCGCCGACGCAGATCCGCGACTACCTGGTCGAGGTCGAGAACGAGATCCTGCAGGTGCAGGGCATCCAGGACTCGATCATGACGTTCGCGGGCGGCGGCGGCGGCATGAGCGCCGGCGGCCCACCGGATACCATCGGCCAGTTCAGCCTGCAGCTGATGCCGTATAACGAGCGCGTCAAGGCTGCCGAGATCTTCCAGAACATTCGCGATCGGGTGGCCGGAATTTCGGGCCTCGAGGTGCAGATCGCGGCGCAGGAAAACGGTCCGCCGGCTGGCAAGGCGATCAACCTGTCGGTCGAGAGCTCGGTCTACGCCGACCTCGTGCCGACGGTCACCAAGCTACGCAACTACATCGAGAACGACCTCGGCGACGCCATCGACGTGGAAGACGGCCGTCCCTCGCCCGGCATCGACTGGGAAGTGACGATCGATCGCGAGGCCGCCGCCAAGTACGGCATCGGCGTTCGCGAGTTGAGCCCCTATGTCCAGTTGGTGACCTCGGGCGTGAAGCTCGGCAGCTACCGGCCGGACGATGCCGATGACGAACTCGACATCAAGGTGCGCCTGCCGATCGAGGAACGTTCGTTCGACGCCCTCGACTCGCTCCGCATCGTGACGGCGCAAGGGCTGGTGCCGGTCTCCAACTTCATCAACCGCACTGCGGTGCCGAAGGTGGCGAACATCACCCGCAAGAACGGTGTCTACCAGATGTCGGTGGCAGCCAACCTGCTGCCTGGCGTGGCGGCTGACCAGAAGGTCGAGCAGCTGAAGGAATGGGTGGGAACCCAGGGCATACCGGCGACCACGACCATCGTGTTCGGCGGTGCCGACGAGCAGATCGGCGACACCAATGCCTTTATCGTCCAGGCGCTGCTGGCGGCACTGTTCATCATCTTCATGGTGCTGCTGCTCGAGTACAACAGCTTCTACCAGGTGTTCGTGACGCTCTCGACGGTGGTGATGTCCATCGCCGGCGTGCTCCTGGGCATGGTGGTCACCGGGATGAGCTTCTCGGCGATCATGACGGGCCTCGGTATCGTGGCGCTGGCGGGTATCGTGGTGAAGAACGGCATCGTGCTGATCGACACCTACAACTACTACAACCGTGAAGAAGGCGTTGAGCCGATCAAGGCGATGCTGATCACTGCCAGCCAGCGCGTGCGGCCGGTTCTGCTCACCGCAACGGTGACGGCGCTGGGCGTGATCCCGATGGCGATCAACCTCGAGTTCGACTTCATCCGCCGCGAGATCGTGTGGGGCGGGCTGGCAGGCTCGTGGTTCACCCACCTGTCGGCGGCGCTGGTATCGGGCCTGTTCGTCTCCACTGCCCTGACACTGATCATGGTGCCGGTGATGATAACGGCGCCGAGCGTCATCCGGAACGGCTGGATCGGCCGGCTGGTCGGCGGCATCTTCGCCCCGATCTTCCGCCGCAAGGCCACCCAGACCGCCGTCACGCCGGATGGCCAGACGGTGGAAATCCCCGCCGACGTCGACAGCTCGAAGCGCTTCATCAAGAAGGAAGGCTCGGAGCTGGTCGAGACGGAGCAGGACGGCGTGACCGTGGTCAGCCGGCAGGCGGCCGAGTAGGCGGTTCACTCTGCATCGAGTTGAAGAGGCCCGCGGCGACGCGGGCCTCTCTTTTTTAAGACACCGAAGGCGTGCAGCCGCCAGTCGTCACCATCGAAGGCGATCTGCCGCACTTCCGGCCGGTAAGGCGCAAGGGCCCTGCCCCAGAAGGCCTGGGCCGGTTGATTGGCAAGCGGAACGCCGATGTGCCAGTCGCCGTTGTGCCGCGCGGTAATGGCGTTCAGGGCGGATTGGCCTATGCCTTGACGGCGATAGGCCTTGAGGACGAAGAATTCGGCCATGAAGAAGCACTGCGCGCCGGCGGTGAGCGGGCATTCGTCGATGACAAGGGCAAAACCGGCGATCTCCTCATCGGACAAGATAAGGTAGGGAAAGCGCCAGAAACGATCTAGACCGTTTCACTCTGAGACTGACTCTGGGGATTCCCGTTTCAGGGGAGATGTGCTTCAAGATCGATGCTGGATTGGAGGCCAGCATCGATGGCAGGACCTCTTTCGACTGATCTTCGGGAACGTGTTGTGGCTGCGGTTTTGGCCG
>CAMDAL010000414.1 GCA_945888565.1 Devosia equisanguinis
CGAGCTCGCGCAGTACGCGCTCGACATTGGGGCCGGCCTCGCCGACATTCTCAACCTTGGTGACCTCGACCTTGTCGCCGAGGGCGGCGGCGAGAGCATTGGCGCCCTGGTCGTGGGCATAGGTCCAGCCATAGTCGCCGGGGACGGCGAGGTAAGCGAAGCCGACCTTCAGCTTTTCCTGGCCGAAGGCGACGCCGGGCAGCGCCGGCAGCGCGGCGAGCGCGAGGCCGCCCTTGAGGATGGTACGACGAGTTGCCATGGTCATGATCTTTTCTCCTGCATGACGAGTTCGGTAAGTCACTCTCGGTTTGGCGGTAGCCACCGCTCAGGCCGGGGGTATGAACGGCCTGCCGAGGCAGGCCGGCGCGCCACTGCTGGATCGGCGCAAAGAGATGACGACGAGCACGATGATGGTGGCGAGGTAGGGCAATGCCGCCCAGAACTCACTGGGCAGCGCCGAGAACACGCCCCCCGCCGCCTTGGCATGGACCTCGAGCGTCATCACCGCACCGAAGATGTAGGCGCCCAGCAGCAAGCGGAACGGCTTCCACGCCGAGAACACCACCAGCGCAAGCGCGATCCAGCCCCGCCCGGCGGTGAGGCCCTCAGCCCAGATCGGTGTCAGCACCAGCGAGAACATCGAGCCGGCGACGCCCGCCATAGCGCCGCCGAAGGCCACCGCCATGTAGCGCACGCCGATCACCGAATAGCCGATCGAGTGGGCGCTGAGGTCGTTCTCGCCAACCGCTCGCAGGATCAGCCCCGCCCGCGTGCGCCTGAGGAACCATGCGATTGCGGCGCACATGAACAGCGAGAAATAGACGAGCGGCGAGTAGCCGAAGATCACCCGCCAGATTGGATGAGTCGCCAACTCCGTCGGGAACAACTGGGTAAAGGCCACCACCGTCTTGCCCAGGAAGGCTTTGCCCGCCAGCGCCGAAAACCCACCGCCGAAAATGGTTAGGGCCAGACCCGTCGCCACCTGATTGGCGGAAAGCGTAAGCGTCAGCACGGCGAAGATCATCGAGACCAGCGCGCCGGCGACGGCCGCCGCCAGTACGCCCAGGTACGGACTGCCCGACAGCGACGTGACCGCGAACCCGGTCACCGCCCCGATCAGCATCATGCCTTCGACGCCGAGGTTCAGGACGCCTGCCTTCTCCACCACCAGTTCGCCGAGGCCAGCCAGCAGGATGGGCGTCGCGACCAGCACGATGGCGAAGACGATGGCGACGAGGAACTCCGGGGTCATGTCGCCCCTCCCGCCACCCGGGCCGACGTCGACCGGATGCGGTACCGCACAAAGACGTCGCCCGCGAGCAGGAAGAACAGCAGCATACCTTGAAATATGCCAGTCGCAGCGCTGGGCAGGCCAAGCGTCGTCTGCGCCACCTCGCCCCCGACATAGGAAATGGCGAGCACCAGGCCGGCGATGACGCAGCCGAACGGATTCAGTCGACCGAGGAACGCGACGATGATGGCGGTGAAGCCGTAGCCGGTCGGGAAGGCCGGAACCAGTTGCCGAAACGGCCCCGCCGCCTCCAGAACGCCGGCGAGCCCGGCAAGTCCGCCCGACACCAGCATCACCAGCCACACCGTGCCGTTGGCCGAAAAGCCACCGTGTCGCGCCGCATTGGGCGCCGATCCGACGACCCGGACCTGGAAGCCGAACACCGAGCGCCCCATGACGAAAAAAGCGATCATGGCCACGGTGAGCGCGATCGGTACGCCCCAGTGCAGGATGGTCCCCGGCCACAGGTACGGCAGCGACTGGCTCGCAGTGAACAGCGAGGTGCGCGGGAAGCCGAAGGCCATCGGGTCCTTCCACGAGGTGCGCAACAGGTAGTAAAGCAGCTGCACGATCGCGTAGTTGAGCATCAATGTGGTCAGGATCTCGTTGACTTCGAAACGAGTCTTGAGGAAGGCCGGGATTGCTGCCAGCGCCATGCCAGCCAACACGCCGCAGACGAGCATCGTCGGCAGGATCCATGGGCCCTGCAGCTTCATCGTGAAGAGCACCACGGCTGTGCCGCCTAGCGCCCCTGCCACATACTGGCCCTCTGCCCCGATGTTCCAGACATTGGCGCGATAGGCGATGGACAGGCCGACGGCGATGATGATCAGCGGCGCTGCCTTCACCCCCAGATCCTGCCATTTCAGCGGATTGGTGATCGGCCTCGTGAAGATCTCGAGCACTGCGCCGATGCCGTCATAGCCCAGCGCCGAGAAGAGCAGAGCGCCCACCAGCATGGTGAGCAGCACCGACAGCGCCGGTGCGAGGTAGAGCGCTGCCTGGCTTGGCTTTGGCCGCTTCTCAAGACGAAACTGCACGTGTTCCCCCCGCCCCAGTATGGCTATCCGTCCCCGTGCCATGCAAGCCGCCCATGAGGAGGCCGATTTCGTGGATGTCGGCGCCGGCAACCTGCATCGGCTTCGACAGCCGCCCGCCATTGATCACCGCCAGCGTGTCGCAGAGCGACAGGAGTTCGTCGAGGTCCTGGCTGATGACGACGATGGCGGAACCCTGCGCCGCCAGGTCGACCAGCGCCTGGTGGATGGCGGCTGCGGCACCCGCGTCGACGCCCCAGGTCGGCTGGCTGACCACCAGCACGCCGGGCTTCTGCATGATCTCGCGGCCCATGATGTATTTCTGCAGGTTGCCGCCCGACAGCGAGCCCGCCAGCGAACCCGGCCCCTGTGCCTTGACCGCAAACGAGGTGATTACCTCGCCGGCATAGGTCCTGGCGGCGCCCGAGTTGATCAATCCGCCCTGCACCATGCCGAGCCGGTCGCGGGCGGTGAGGATGGTGTTGTCGCTGAGGCTGAAATCCGGCACGGCCGCGTGGCCGTTCCGCTCCTCCGGGACGCTCGCCATACCCTTGAGCCGGCGCTGCTTGGCGGTGAGGCGTCCGACGCGCGCGCCATCGACGGAGATGGCGTCGGCATCCGATGACGGCGCTTCGCCCGACAGCGCCAGCAGCAGCGCGTTCTGGCCGTTGCCGGCGACCCCGGCGATGCCGAAGATTTCGCCCGCCCGCGCCGTGAAGGTGATGTCGCTGAGCGTGATGCCGAACGGCCCGATACCCAGCAGGTTCAGGCGGTTGACGATCAGCCGCTCCTGCCCGAACGAGCGGCCGGCGGGCTTCCTGATCTCCTTGAGACCGGCGCCGATCATCTTTTCGGCCATCGAGCGGCTGGTCTCGACCTTGGGGTCGCAGGTGTCGACCAGCTTGCCGCCGCGGAGGATGGTCGCGGTGTCGCACAGCGCCTTGATCTCGTGCAGCTTGTGCGAAATGTAGAGGATCGAGCAGCCCTCGCTCGCCAGCTTGCGCAGCACCACGAACAGCTGCTCCACCTCCTGCGGGGTGAGCACCGACGTCGGCTCATCCATGATGAGGAGGCTGGGGTTCAGCAGCAGGGCACGCACGATCTCGATGCGCTGCCGCTCGCCGACCGAC
>CAMDAL010000415.1 GCA_945888565.1 Devosia equisanguinis
CCGTTCCTGTTCGCTGCGCTCGACCGTGGCGCGCGGTTGCTTACGGTCGGTCGCGAAGGCGCGTTCTTCGAGATCAGCGAAGTGATCAACGAGGGCTACGGGCAGCGGGTCAATGGACGGATGGTGGGCGAGACCGCCAGCTTTCACCTGCCGCTGACCGGTGCGTTTCAGGTGTCGAACGCCGCGGTGGCGCTGGCGCTCGCCGTCTCGACTGGCGCGCCGGCCGACCGGGCGCTCGCCGCCCTCGAGACGCTCAAGGGCGCTAAGGGGCGGCTTGAGCTCGTTGGGGAGCATAATGGCGCGGCCATCTTCGTCGACTACGCCCACAAGCCGGTCGCACTTGAGACGGCGCTCGAAGCCCTCCGCCCGTTCGCGGCGAACCGCCTGCACCTGGTGTTCGGCTGCGGCGGCGATCGCGACAAGGGCAAGCGGCCGATCATGGGCGGCATAGCAGGGCTCAGGGCCGACTCGGTGATCGTCACCGACGACAATCCGCGCACCGAGGATGCCGCGACGATCCGCTCGGAGATCCTGTCCGCCGTGCCGGAAGCACAGGAAATCGGTGACCGGCGTCTCGCCATCGAGACGGCCATTGCGAGGCTCGTGCCGGGTGATGTGCTGCTGGTTGCCGGAAAGGGCCACGAGGACTATCAGATCGTCGGCACGACCAAGCACCATTTCTCCGACCACGAAGTGGTGCTGGAGACGCTGAAGAGGAAATAGCCCGTCATGGCCGCATTGTGGACCGTCGCCGAGATCGTCAAGGCAACCGGTGGCAGACCTGAGGGCATTTCGGACGGGCCGATCTCCGCAATAACCATCGACTCCCGCGATGTGCCGCTGGAGGCGCTGTTCATCGCCATCAAGGGCGATACGCATGACGGTCACGATTTCGTCGGCAAGGCGATCGAGGCGGGCGCGGCCGGCGCGCTGGTGTCCGAGGCGCACTTCGCGAGGCACGGCGGGGCGAACCTGATCGTCGTCCCCGATCCGCTGAAGGCGCTGGAGCAGCTTGCGGTGGCGGCGCGGACCCGCAGCCGGGCGATGATCGTCGCCGTCACCGGCAGCGCTGGCAAGACCACTACCAAGGAAGCGATCCGCACCACGCTGGCGGCGGCCGGACAGACGCATTGGTCGATCAAGAGCTTCAACAACCACTGGGGCGTGCCGCTGATGCTCGCCGGGCTGCCGCGCGAAGCGCAGTTCGGGGTGTTCGAGATCGGGATGAATCACGCAGGCGAGATCACGCCGCTGGTCAAGCTGGTGCGGCCGCACGTGGCGATCATCACCACCGTGGCGGCGGCTCACCTCGAGTTCTTCAACTCGGTGGCAGATATCGCTCTCGCCAAGGCCGAGATCTTCAATGGCCTCGAGCCGGGCGGCACGGCGCTGCTCAACGCCGACCACGAGTACCTGCATATCCTGTTTGGCCAGGCCCGTGAGGCGGGGGTCAGCCGGATCGTTACCTACGGCTTCGAGGAGAACTCGGACTGGCGGATCGCCGGGGTGACGCAGCTCGGTGACAAGATGGCCGCCGACGTGCGTCACGAGGGGCAGTCGTATCATGTGCGGCTGAACGTCCCCGGCAAGCATATGGTCGCGAACGCCGTGGCGGCGCTGGCGGTTTCGCAACTGGCGGGCGAGGGGACGAAGGTAGCGCTCGACGCGCTGGCCGGGTTCGGTGCGCCGGAGGGCAGGGGGCTGACCCTGCGGCTCGGACCCAAGAAGAACCCGCTGCTGCTCGTCGATGAGAGCTACAACGCCAACGTGGCCTCGATGAACGCGGCGCTCGAACTCTACAGCGAGGCCAAGGCACCCAGCGGCAAGAAGGTGGTCGTGCTCGGCGACATGCTGGAGATGGGACCGCAGGGGCCGCTGCTGCACGCGGGGCTGGCCGATGCGGTGATCAGGTCGGGAGCAAGCCATGTCTTCCTCGTCGGGCCGGTGATACGTGCGCTGGCGGATGAACTGGCGAACCGCGCCGGCCGTGACCGCGATGCGCCGGGTGTGACCCATGTGCAAACCGTCGAGGAGATCGATGGGCCACTCTTTGACGCGCTTGCCTATGGCGATGCAGTTATGGTCAAAGGGTCGAAAGGCGTCAGGCTCGCGTCGCTGGTCAAATCGATCCGCGAGCGCTTCGAAAACGCCTGAATTTCGAGTGGGACACCGACAGGATGCTGTATTTCCTCGGGCAGTTGGGCGACAGCCTCGCCGCCTTCAACGTGTTCCGCTACATCACCTTCCGTACTGCTGGCGCGGTGGTCACGGCCCTGTTCTTCGTTTTCCTGTTCGGCCCGAACATGATCGCGTCGCTTCGCATCAGGCAGGGGCGCGGGCAGCCGATTCGTGAGGATGGCCCGCAGAGCCACCTGCTGACCAAGAAGGGCACGCCCACCATGGGCGGCCTGATGATCCTCGCCGGATCGGTCAGCTCGATCCTGCTGTGGTCGAACCTGTCGAACGGCTATGTCTGGGTGGTGCTGTTCGTCACCGTCTCGTTCGGTGCAATCGGCTTTTACGACGACTTCCTCAAGGTGAAGCGGATGTCGCATGCCGGTTTTTCCGGCAAGCAGCGCCTCGCCATCGAGGCGGTGGTGGCGATCGTCGCGGGGTATTTCCTGGCGTCGATGATGCCGCCCGAGATCTCCAACTCGGTGATGTTCCCGTTCCTGAAGGGCGCTGGACTGCCGCTGAGCTACGCGTTCTACATCTTTGCCGCCTTCGTCATCGTCGCCGCCGGCAATTCGGTGAACCTGACCGACGGCCTCGATGGGCTGGCCATCGTGCCGGTAATGGTTGCGGCTGCATGCTTCGGGCTCATCGCGTACCTCGTCGGGTCGGTGAACTATGCCGACTACCTGCTGCTCAACAACGTGCCGGGAACCGCTGAACTGGCGGTCGTCTGTGGCGCGCTGATTGGAGCGGGGCTGGGGTTCCTGTGGTTCAACGCCCCGCCGGCGCAGATTTTTATGGGCGACACCGGTTCGCTGGCCCTTGGCGGCGCGCTGGGCACCATCGCGGTGGCCACCAAGCATGAAATCGTGCTCGCCATCATCGGCGGACTGTTCGTGCTCGAAGCCGTATCGGTGATCGTGCAGGTCGCGAGCTTCAAGCTCACGGGCAAGCGCGTATTTAAGATGGCGCCGATCCACCACCATTTCGAGATGATGGGATGGACCGAAAGCCAGGTCGTGATCCGCTTCTGGATCATCAGCTTCGTGCTGGCGCTGATCGGGCTGAGCTCGCTGAAACTGCGCTGACGATCGTCCTGCCATGATTGCCTCGGCGGCCGCCTGACGTGGCGAAGCCCCCGCCGGCCTTGCGGCCTCGGGTTGATGAGTAGTCGAAGCGGGGCCGGCGAGGCTTGCGCCCCGACGCGGTTAGTCCGCAAAACAAATGAGGCTCTCGCCTCGCCGGCCGATCGGGGTTTTGGGCTTATGGTACC
>CAMDAL010000416.1 GCA_945888565.1 Devosia equisanguinis
AGGACTGCGAGCGACCGATCGCGGTCAGGCGTTTGCGGACTTCCCTCCCAACCGCCGCCGGGTTCTCAGCGCCGGCCAGTTCGAGCCTAAGGCGCCGCTTGGCCGTGGCATTACCCTCACTGATCTCGATCAGCAGGGCCGCCAGACGATCGGCGCCAAGCGCCTTGAGGTTGGTCGCGTTAAGCGTTGTCTTTGCAGGCAAGACTGGGTCCGGTGCGTGGCGCTCCTGTCATCGTTCCACCAGGGCCGCCCTGTCAACCGGACGGGCCTGCAACCACTCGTCGAGCTTGCTCCAGCGGCGGCGGCCTGAGGCGTTCTTGACAGCGATGGCGACCGCTTTCTTCTGACCGACCAGCACCACCAGCTTCTTGCCACGGGTCACGCCGGTGTAGAGCAGGTTGCGCTGCAGCATAGTGTAGTGCTGGGTCATCACCGGGATAACTACAGCTGGGTATTCCGACCCCTGCGACTTGTGGATCGTCGCGGCATAGGCCGGGACCAGCGTATCGAGTTCCCCGAACATGTAACTGACCGAGCGGCCATCGAAGCTCGCGCTCAGTTCACCGGCGTCAAGGTCGACAGCGTCGATGTAGCCGATATCGCCGTTGTAGACCTCCTTGTCGTAATCGTTCTCGATCTGCATGACCTTGTCGCCTGGGGCAAACGTCCAGCCGAAGCGTTCGACCTTCTTGTCCCCGGCGGGATTGAGCGCTGCCTGCAACTCGATATTCAGCCAGCGTGCGCCGACCCCACCCCGGTTCATCGGGCAGAGCACCTGGATATCGCGGATCGGGTCGAGGGCGAAGCGCGCGGGGATGCGTGTCTTGACCAGCTCGACAATGCGCTCAACAGCCACCTCGGGGGTGTTCGCCTCGACGAAGTAGAAGTCGCTTGTGTCCTGAGGGCGCGACAGGTCGGGGATCAGGCCCTGGTTGATGCGGTGAGCGCTGGTGATGATCCGGCTCTGCGCCGCCTGCCGAAACACCTCGGTGAGGCGCACCACAGGCACGGCGCCAGAAGCGATGATGTCGGCGAGGACCTGTCCAGGTCCGACTGATGGGAGCTGGTCGATGTCACCAACGATCAGCAGGGCCGAGCTTGGCGGCACAGCCTTCATAAGTGCCTGCATCAGCATGACGTCCACCATCGAGGTCTCGTCGACGACCAGGAGGTCGCACTCGAGCGTATTGTCGGCATCGCGCTTGAAGCCGCCACCCTTCGGGTTGACCTCGAGCAGGCGATGAATGGTCTTGGCCTCGAACCCCGTGGCTTCCGTCATGCGCTTGGCAGCACGGCCGGTCGGGGCGCACAGCAGCAGGTTGACCCCCTTGGCGGCGAGGATCCGCAGGATCGATTTGACGATAGTGGTCTTGCCCACACCCGGACCGCCGGTGATCACCAGCACCTTGGACAGCAGCGCCAGGCGGACGGCCATGGTCTGGCTTTCAGCAAGCGCGAGGCCGGTCTTTTCCTCGATCCACGGGATAGCCTTGTCGGGGTCGATATAGAGCCAAGGCAGCTTGCCGGCGACCAGCCTACGCAACCGCTCGGCGATCACCTGCTCGGCCCGGTACAGGCCTGCAAGGAACACGCAAGCGGTCTCACCCACCGTGTCGGCAATCACCGTGCCGTCGCCGAGCTCGAGGTCCAGCGCCGTGCGGAGCAGGTCCAGCGGAACGTCGAGAAGCTCCACGGTGAGCGGCATCAACTCCTCGGTCGGCAAACCGCAATGGCCTTCACCAGTGGCCTCGGTTAGCGCAAACGAGATGCCAGCGCGGACCCGGATCATCGCGGTCTTCTCGATGCCCAGCTTCATGGCGATAGCGTCGGCGGTTTTGAAGCCGATGCCGCGGATATCCCTCGCCAGCCGATAGGGGTTCTCGGTCATCACCTGAATGGCGTCAGTGCCATAGGTCTTGTAGATGCGCACTGCCCGCGCAGTGCCAACGCCATGGCTGTGCAGGAAGACCATGATCTCGCGGATGATCTTCTGCTCGGCCCAGGCGTCGGTGATCCGCCGGGCCCTAACCGCCCCGATGCCCTCGACCTCGCGCAGCCGGTCCGGCTCAGCCTCGATGATGTCGAAGACCTTTTCGCCAAACACCTTGACCATCTTCCTGGCATAGACCGGCCCGATGCCGCGGATCATGCCCGATCCCAGATACTTCTCGATGCCCTCAAGCGACGTGGGGGCCGAGCTGCGCAGGAACTTCGCTCGGAACTGCTGGCCATGGGTGCGGTCATTGCCCCACTCTCCCGAAGCGGTGATCCACTCGCCGGCCGAAATGGTCGCGGCGTGTCCGATCACCGTCACCAGGTCGCGGTGGCCCCTCGCTTTGGCCCTCAGCACGCAGAAGCCGCTGTCGGGGTTGTGGAAGGTCACCCGCTCGATCAGACCGGCGAGGACCTCGGTTGGTTGCGCTACCGGATGAGTCGTCATGCCCCAGTGTTACGCCCGCCAACGGCGCCGTCCACTGGCTCACCTCAGTGCCGGCCGGTGCCGGCCCTAGCGCCCACCCTCGATCTTCCGGAACCGTTGGCTGGTCCCCGCCGTGCCATAGGGATAGTCCGAGATCTGCGGCTCGCTGACAACACTCAGCGTCGCGATCTCGTCCGACCCCAGCGTCAGCGACCCCGCCCCAAGATTGTCCGTCAACTGCTCGGCAGTGCGCGCGCCCAGGATCACCGAAGTCACCGCCGGCTGCGCCGCCACCCAGGCCAATGCCACCTGCGCCGAGGTGCCCCGCGGGTCTTGGCCATCGTGGCCACCGCATCGATGATCTGCCAGGTTCGCTCCTGCGAGTTCCGCGGCCCGAAGGCTTCCATGCCGCGGTTTGGGTTCTCGCCGAGCCGCGTCGCGCCAGTCGGCTTCACGTCGCGCTGATACTTGCCCGCCAGCCACCCGCCGCCCAGCGGTGACCACGGCAACAGGCCGATCCCTGCATCGAGGCAGGCCGGAACGATCTCGAGTTCGATCTCGCGTACCAGGAGGTTGTACTGCGGCTGCAGCGTCACCGGCGGCGCCCAGTGGTTCGCCTTGGCGAGATGCACCGCCTTGGTGATGTGCCAGCCGAGAAAGTTGGAGAACCCATAATACGCGATCTTCCCCGCGCTCACCGCATCATCGAGAAACCGCAACGTCTCCTCGATCGGCGTCAGCGCGTCCCAAGCGTGCATCTGGTAGAGATCGATCTGTTCAACGCCTAACCGCTTCAGCGACGCCTCCAGCGCATGCACCAGGTGCCGCCGTGAAATCCCGAGATCGTTGGGCCCCTTGCCCATCGGGAAGCGCCCCTTGGTCGCCACCACCATCTGCCGCGCCTCGGTCGGATGCGACTTCAGCCAGCGCCCGACGATCTCCTCGGACACGCCCGCAGAGTAGACATCCGCCGTAGAGCCTGTTGCAGAATTGGGGCCTCGGCGATCGGGATCCCATTGCGGCTGGCC
>CAMDAL010000417.1 GCA_945888565.1 Devosia equisanguinis
TGCGCGCCCCTTGCTGCGCCTCGAGCATCCCAATCGGCTCGATCTCGACACAACAAAGCTGCCGCCCGACCAGGCGGCACGTCTCATCATCGAACACGCGGAGCACCTCGCATGACCGACACCCCCATCGACCGGGCCCCGAAGAAGACCGACCTGATGACCGAGGCGGAACGCGACGCCTATCACGCTGAAAAGATGAGGAAGAAGAAGGAGGCGCGGAACAAGATACTCGCCACCAAGACCGAGGAAAAGGGCCTGCTCATCGTCCATACCGGCAAGGGCAAGGGCAAGTCGACGGCCGCGTTCGGCATGGTGTTCCGCGCCATCGGGCACGGCTTCAAGGTGGGCGTGGTGCAGTTCGTCAAGGGCGCCTGGTCGACCGGCGAGCGCGACGTGCTCGACAAGTTCCCCGAGCAGGTGACGATCAAGGCGATGGGCGAAGGCTTCACCTGGGACGTCGCCGACCGCCAGCGCGACCTCGCCGCGGCCCGCGGGGCCTGGGAAATGGCCAAGACCCTGATCGCCGACCCGGCCTACAAGCTGATCCTGCTCGACGAACTCAACATCGTGCTGCGCTACGACTACCTGCCGCTCGACGAAGTGCTGGAGGTGCTGCGCAACAAGCCCCGGGACACCCACGTCATCGTCACCGGCCGCAACGCCAAGGATGAGTTGATCGAGCTCGCCGACCTCGTCACTGAAATGACCGAGATCAAGCACCCGTTCCGGGCTGGAGTGAAGGCGCAGGCCGGCATCGAGTTCTGATCAGCACTGCCAGCCGGTGCCGCTGTCCCCCAGGCTTGTCACCAGCCGCTCGACCACCCGGTCGAATGCCTTGCGGTCCGCCTCGGAGTATTCGAGTTCGAACGCGCCGAGCGTCGACCCGCCGCACATGCGGATCGCCCTGACGTAGAGAATGCGGCTGCCCCGCTTGCCGGACCAACTGGCCCAGCTTGGTGTCACCGCCTGGTAGGTGATGGCCCAGCCATCTTCGGCCGTCCACTTCATGCGCTGCGCCACAACGCTCTCGAAGTCGCCTTCGACGATCAGGCTGCCATAGATGGAAAGCCTGGCCGTCGGGGTCGCAAAGCCCTGTCCGTCGCCATTGGCCGGCGGCTCACCCGGCACGAACCCGGGCGGCACATCGGCCTCGACGCCGAAGCGCTCGTTGACATAGTGCCCCCACTCGGCCGCGCAGAGCGGGGTGGCGAACAGGGCGACGATCAAGGCGAGGATGATGCGCATGGCGCCGAATCTGCCACGCCTCGGCTGAACGCTCAATGACCGCCGCGACGCTCTGCCCGCTTGCAACTGCGACCGCACACACCAGATAATCCTCCAGTCACTGGAGCTTTTCGTCCGCACATGAGCAGCTATTCCATCGGCGACCTCTCGGCGCAATCGGGCGTCAAGGTCCCCACCATCCGCTACTACGAGCAGATCGGCCTCATCGCCGCGCCGGCCCGTACCGAGGGCAACCAGCGCCGCTATGGCAGTGCCGAACTCAACCGGCTGCGCTTCATAGCCCACGCCCGCGACATGGGCTTTGCGATGGACTCGCTGAAATCGATGCTGTCGCTCTCCACCCGCAAGGATGCGCCCTGCGCCAAGGTGGATGCCATCGTCGAGCAGCACCTCGCGGAAGTCGACCAGCGCATCAAACAGCTCACCCGACTGCGCGGCGAACTCGCGGGGATGCTGTCGGGCGGTCATCACGGAACGGTCGGCGAATGCCGGGTGGTCGAGGTGCTGTCCGATCACGACCATTGCGGGTACGAGCACGGCGCGGCGGCGTAGCCGGCATCAGACCGCCATCAGGTCCTGCTGTTCTTCGAGCAGTTTGGTCAGCTGATCGAGCGGCATCGGCCGGGCGAAGAAGTAGCCTTGGAACTCGCGGCAGCCGAGACGGGCGAGCGTCGATGCCTCTTCCTTGCGTTCCACGCCTTCCGCCGTGATGCCGAGGCCCATGGCAAAGGCATAGACCATGGTGCTTTGGACGAGGGCGGACTGTACCGCGTCCTTGTCGATATCGGCGACCATCGAGCGGTCGAGCTTCACCTGGTCGAAGGCGAACTGGCGCAGGTAGCCGATCGAGGAGAAGCCAGTGCCGAAATCGTCGAGCGCGATCAGGATGCCCTTGTCACGCAACGCCTCGATGATGCGCTTGGCCCTCTCGGGCTGGGCGACGAGGAACGACTCGGTCACTTCAAGCTGCAGGCGTCCGGGCGGCAACTGCCACTCGTCGAGCACCGCCATGATGGTGGTGGCGAGGCCAGGGTCGCGTAGTTGCATGCCCGACACGTTGACCGACACCTTGAGCTGACGCAGCGGGCCGATCTCCTCCACCGCTCGGCGCAGCGCGAATATGCCCAGATCGTCGATCAGGCCGCTGCGCTCGGCCGCGGGGATGAAGATGGCCGGGCTCATCGGCCCGCCCAGCCGTCGAGTCCAGCGCATCAGCGCCTCCACCCCGATGATCGAGCGGGTGCTGAAATCGATGATCGGCTGATACTCGAGGTCGAACTCGCCCGCGTCGAGGCCACGGCGGATGTCGGCCTGCAGTTCGAGGCGCTGGCGGCGTTCGTCCTCGATCGCCGGGTCGTAGTCGACCATCTGCCGACCGCCGGTCTCACGCGCCCGCGCCAGAGCGGTCTCGGCCTTGCGGATCAGGTCGGAAATGCCGCTGCGGTCGACTTCTGCATCAGCAACACCAATCGAGAAACCGACCTTCAGCTGCAGTTTGTCGACCAGTACGGGCTGGTTGGCCAGCGCGAGCAGCCGGGTCGCGAGGCCGCGGATCAGGTTGGCCGAATCCGCGCCGGCCCGGGCCAGCGCCAGCTCGGCCGGGCCGGTGCGGGCGAGCAGCACGCCGGGACCGATTTCAAGCTCGATCAGGTCGGCGAGCCGGTCCAACAGGCGATCGCCGGCCTCGCGGCCATAGGAATCCACCACATCGAGAAAGCCGTCGATTCCCACCAGCGCCACCGCCACGGGCTGGGCCGCCTGCCGCTTGGGCAGCGACACCTTGAGGCTTTCGACGAGGCCGAAGCCGTTGGGCAGGCCCGTCACCGAATCGTAGCGGGCGTTGTGCCAGTCCCGTTCGTCGGCCTGCGCCCGGCTCTTGATCGACGACCAGAAGGCGGTGAGCACCGTGGTGATCAATGCACCGATGATCAGCATCACGACCGCGGCGATACCGGCCGAGTGGGCGAAGGCGGGGTCGCCGGGGCGACGCGGTGGCCAGGCGATACGGGCGATCTCGCCACCGCTGGCATCTGTCAGCGCCATGCTGTCGTGGCCGGTCTCGACGTGCCCGGCGAGCCGTGGAACCGGCAACTGGAACCGCAGCGCCACCTCGCGCAGCAGCACATCGTCGACGCGTTTGGCGAGCCACAGGATGCGGCGCTGCTCACGGGGCACCGACGCCTGCCCGGT
>CAMDAL010000418.1 GCA_945888565.1 Devosia equisanguinis
GAAAACAGGGACTTCGTCGTCGGCGTCGATCGGCGTGACGACGATGTCGATCTCGTGCTGGGCGAGGCGCTCGGAGATGCCGGAGAGGACTTCCGAGGTGTGCGGCCCGAAATGCAGCGAGCGCTGCAAGGGCAGGGGGACGCCGATGGCGCCGGCCCGGCCCGTCGCAAGGCGCCGGGCGGAGGCGTTCGCACGGTAGCCGAGGCGGCTCGCGGCTTCGGCGACCCGGGCCCGGGTCTCCTCGTTGACCTCGGGGAAGCCATTAAGGGCGCGGCTCACGGTCGTCTGCGAGAGCCCGAGCTCATTGGCCAAGTCTTTGAGTTTCATAACCAAATTCGCTACATCCACGGCGGCGTTGGTGCCGCTTCGGTAGATGCCTCCTCCCCGAGAAATTCATTCAAAGCGATTTGGAGACCTGTTGCAAGCGGTTTGGAACACGCGTTGTCGTTGACGTTCGTACCTCAACTCCAAACCGCTGCATCCGGAGGTTCAGTAAGCATCGCTGACTCAAGTTGCTGTATTGCATGTCATAATTCTGAGCGACCGACAGTCACAGATGAACGAGTGATGAATCCCGCTTGACAGCATTTCCCACCAAAGTCTAGGTTCCGGCTCAAAGCGCTTTGGGAACTGCGGTGCAATCCGTCAGGGCGAAGCGTTTTGGCGGGAGGGGGTAACGGTACCGGGGCGTCGCAAGGCGCCGGTCGCCACGCTTTGTCCTCCCAGTCACAGCTTTCCCGTGGGAGGAAGACAATGAAACTGAAGTTTTTCATGGCCGCGCTGCTTGCCGGCGCGACGCTTGGTGTGGTGGCCGCTCAGGCCCAGGAACTCAAGTTCCCGAAGGGTGAGGGCGCGTTCAGCTGGGACGCGCTGCAGGCATTCGCCGATGCGCACAAGGACCTCGCTGGCCAGACCCTGTCGATCTGGGGGCCGTGGCGCGAGGGTGGTGACCAGGAGCAGTTCCTGAGCGTGCTCGCCTATTTCGAGGACGCGACCGGCGTCGATGTTCAGTACGGCTCGTCCGAGAACTACGAGCAGCAGGCGCAGATCGACGCGGCCGCCGGCTCGTCGGCCAACATCACCATCCTGCCGCAGCCGGGCCTGCTCGCCGACATGGCGTCCAAGGGCTACCTGGTGGCGCTCGGCGATGACATCAAGGCGCGCGTCGAGGCCGAGCATGCCGCCGGTGCCTCGTTCGTGGGCCTTGGTACCTACAGCGACCAGGCCGGTGCCGCGACCTTCTACGCTGTGCCGTACAAGTCCGACCTCAAGTCGCTGGTCTGGTACTCGCCGGACAACTTCGCCGATGCCGGCTACGCCGTCCCCGAGACGATGGAAGACCTGCTGGCGCTAACCGACAAGATGGTCGCCGACGGCAAGACGCCGTGGTGCATCGGCCTCGGTTCGGGCGGCGCGACCGGCTGGCCGGCGACCGACTGGATCGAAGACATCATGCTGCGCACCCAGTCGCCGGAAGACTACGACGCGTGGGTGAAGAACGACCTGAAGTTCAACGACCCCAAGGTCGTGGCGGCTCTCGAGCTTTTCGGTTCCATCGCCAAGGACGACAAGAAGGTCATGGGCGGCGCTGCTGCCGTGGGCACGACGGACTTCCGCGAGAGCCCGCTGGGGCTGTTCTCGGTACCGCCGGGCTGCTTCATGCACCACCAGGCGTCGTTCATCCCGTCCTTCTTCCCCGAAGGCACGGTACTCGGTGAGGATGCCGACTTCTTCTACTTCCCGGCCTATGCCGGCAAGGATCTCGGCAAGCCGGTGCTCGGCGCTGGTACGCTCGCCACCATCACCAAGGACTCGCCGGCGGCTCACGCCTTCATCGACTTCCTGATGAACCCGATCTCCAACGAGATCTGGATGGCGCAGTCGGGCTTCCTGTCGACCCTCAAGGCCGCCAATATCGAGACCTACGGCAATGATACGCTGAAGGGCGAAGGCGAAATCCTGCTGAATGCCACGACGTTCCGCTTCGACGGTTCGGACCTGATGCCGGGCGCCATCGGTGCCGGCAGCTTCTGGACCGGCATGGTCGACTTCGTTGGTGGGGCATCGGCCCAGGAAGTGGCCGACAAGATCCAGGCCAGCTGGGACGCGATCAAATACGGCTGCACTAGCGGCTTTATCGAAGTGGTGGCCGGCGCCAGGGTGCCGGCCACCAACACAGGCGACGACAGAGCGATAGCGTCGGGGAGGGCGGCTTTTGAGCGATATTGTCCAGCAGATCTTCGGCGCCGTTGTAGCCATCGCCATCGCGCTGGCGGGCTGTGTCGCCTACTTCTGGGGTACCAACTGGCTGCTCGACCGGTTTCTCGGCAGCGCCACGGCGACCGGCGACGAACTGACCAAGCGCGACAACTTGCGCAGCCAGATCCGCCCGTGGCTGTTCCTGATCCCGGCCCTGCTGTTTCTCACCGTCTACCTGATCTATCCGGTGATCGAGACCTTCCGGCTGAGCTTCTTCGACAAGAACGGCACGAACTTCGTCGGTTTCTCCAACTATGTGTGGGCCTTCGGCGACGGTAATTTCCAGCGCTCGGTCTTCAACAACCTGATGTGGCTCATCATCGTGCCGTCGCTCGCGACCGGCTTCGGGCTGGTGATCGCGGTGCTGGCGGACCGGCTGTGGTGGGGCAATATCGCGAAGTCGCTGGTGTTCATGCCGATGGCGATCTCGTTCGTTGGCGCCTCGGTGATCTGGAAGTTCGTCTATGACTACCGGGGGGAGGGTTCCAACCAGATCGGCATCCTCAACGCCATCATCACCGGGCTCGGCTTTCCGCCGCAGGCGTGGATCACGCTGCCGGTGTGGAACTCGCTGTTCCTGATGGTGATCCTGGTGTGGATCCAGACCGGCTTCGCCATGGTGATCCTCTCCGCGGCGCTGCGCGGCATTCCGGAGGAGACGCTGGAGGCGGCGCGGATCGACGGCGCCAACGATTTCCGCATCTTCTTCGACATCATGATCCCGCAGATCTGGGGCACGATCGTCGTGGTGTGGACGACGATCACCATCGTGGTGCTGAAGGTGTTCGACATCATCTTCGCAATGACCAACGGCCAGTGGGACACCGAGGTGCTCGCCAACCTGATGTTCAAGTGGATGTTCGTGAACTTCGACTATGGCCGCGGCTCGGCGATCGCGGTGGTGATCATGCTGGCGGTGCTGCCGATCATGATCTGGAACATCCGCCGGGCCAACGCGGAACAGGGGACACGCTGATGACCACTGCTGTCGAACAGGCTCCCGCCGTTCCGCGTGTCTCAACGAGCCGGCCGAGCTGGCTGGCCGGGATGACCCTCGGTCGCGCCCTGACCCACCTGGCGCTGCTGGTGCTGGTGCTGATCTGGACCCTGCCGACCGCTGGTCTGCTGATCTCGTCGCTGCGCGACAAGGACCAGTTGGCGGTGTCGGG
>CAMDAL010000419.1 GCA_945888565.1 Devosia equisanguinis
AAGTGGAAGGCGCCGTTGGCCGAGCGCCCCATCACCGGCAGTTCGCGCGCATCCGGCGCCATGATCAGCGCCGCCTCGAAGTCGCGCGTCACCGTGATCAGCCGCGTTGCCAGGTCGTCGAGCGCCAGCTTCGTCACGAAGTCGTCCGCCCCGCTGCGCCGCGCGAAGTGGCGGGCGATCAGTTCGCGGTCGAAGACTTTCGGGGGCAGGGAGGACATGGTCAGGCTCGGCCGCTACACGTAAGGTGCCGCTTATGGAGAGCGAGGACGAGCTTGTCAAAACCGTGCGGCCCGGCGCAGTGCTGCGGCGCCTTGGCCGGGGCGTGCTCGACCTGCTCTACCCGCCCACCTGCCTCGTTTGCCACGCGCCGATCGCATCGTCCGACGCGCTCTGCGCGGGGTGCTTCGGCCGGCTCCGGCCCATTACAGCGCCCTGGTGTCCGCGCCTTGGCATCCCGTTCCAGCACGATCTGGGCCCCGGAGCCCTGTCGGCGGAGGCGATAGCCGATCCGCCGCCCTACGATCGGTCACGCTCGGCGGTGCTCTACAACGACGTGGCCCGGGCCGTGGTGTCGCGCCTCAAGTATGGCGACCGGCCGGAGCTGGCGGGTTTCTGCGCCCGCCTGATGCATCGGGCCGGCCATGAGCTCTGGGGCAGCGATGCCGTGCTGGTACCGGTGCCGCTCAACCGCTGGCGGCAACTGGGCCGGCGCTACAACCAGTCCACCGAGCTGGCGCGGGCGCTTGGGCGCCTTACCGGCATGGCCGTCGAACCGGGGCTGGTGGCGCGGCACCGCCATACACGGCAGCAGGTCGGGCTCAGCCGCGAGGCGCGCCACCGCAATGTCACAGGGGCCTTCCGTTCGCATCCAGACCTGGCGGCGCGGCTGGCCGGCCGCCGCGTCATCCTCGTCGATGACGTCATCACCACCGGCTCTACCATCGCCGCGGTGACGCGGGTGCTGGCGAAATCGGGCGTGGATAAAGTCGACGTGATCAGCTTCGCCAGGGTTGTCGTGGGGCAGGAAACTTCCATCTAGCCCGACACTCCCCATATACAGGTCAAACCCGGCTCCTCAGGAACACCCGAACGTCCATGAAAAAGGTCGAAATCTACACCACCGGCTGGTGCCCCTACTGCCACGCTGCCAAATCGCTGCTCGCCGAGAAGGGCGTGGCTTTTGACGAAGTCGACGCCGACGATCCCGAAATCCGCCATGCGATGGTGCAGCGCGCCAATGGCCGTCGGACGGTGCCGCAAATCTTCATTGGCGATACCCATGTCGGGGGCTATGACGATATGGCGGCGCTCGAGCGTCGCGGCCAACTGGATCCGCTGCTGGCGGATTGAACCGATATGCGCGTCGCCGCCCTGCAGATGAACTCGGGCACGAAGCCCGGCCCCAATCTCGACCAGCTCGAAGCGCTCGCCACGGATGCCGCCGGGCAGGGCGCGACCTACCTGCTGTCGCCCGAGGTCAGCGTGGTGTTCGCCGAGAACCGCGAGGGCCTCAGCGCCGTCGCCGGCCCGTGGGACGGCAACCCGGCGATTGAGCGGGCTGCCGGCATCGCGAGAAAGCTCGGCGTCACGCTGCACCTCGGCTCGCTCGCCGTGGCCCTGCCGGATGGCCGCTTTGCCAATCGCTCGGTGCTGTTCCGGCCCGATGGCAGCATCGCCGCCACCTACGACAAGATCCACCTGTTCGACGCCACGCTGCCCGGTCTCCGCAACTATCGCGAGAGCGAGACCTATGCCGGCGGGGATTCGGCAGTGGTTGCCGACGTCCCCGGTTTCCGGCTCGGCATGACCATCTGCTACGACGTACGCTTCCCCAGGTTGCACCGCGCCCTGGCCGAGGCCGGCGCGCAGGTCATTTCCGTCCCCGCCGCCTTCACCGTGCCGACAGGCGAGGCGCATTGGGAAGTGCTGCTGAGGGCCCGCGCCATCGAGACCGGCTCGTTCGTCATCGCCGCGGCGCAGGCCGGCAGCCACGAGAACGGCCGCTCTACCTGGGGTCACTCTATGATCATCGACCCCTGGGGCAAGATCCTCACCCAGCTCGGCGGCGACGGCCCCGGCATCGCCATCGCCGATATCGACCTCGGGGCTGTGGACGAAGCGCGCGGCAAGGTCCCGGCGCTTGCCAACGCACGTCCGTTTTCGCTAACCGTGGCCGAACCGGGCGGTACGGTCGCCGCCCGCGAGGATATCCCCGCGTGATCACCTACTCGCTCAGCTGCGCCAACCAGCACAAGTTCGATGCCTGGTTCCGCTCGGCCGAAGCCTATGACGAGCAGCACGCCCGCGGCATCGTCACCTGCCCGGTCTGCGGCTCGGTGAAGGTGGAAAAGGCGCTGATGGCTCCGGCGGTCAACCGGATGAACTCCGACAAGATTTCCGTCAGCACCGGCCACCCGATGCAGTCGGAGATCCGCGAGTTCCTCCGGGCCATGCGCAAGAAGGTGACGTCGGAAGCCGACTATGTGGGCGACAGGTTCGCTGACGAGGCCCGCAAGATCCACTTCAAGGAAGCCGACGCGCGCGGCATCTACGGCGAAGCCACCCGCGACGAAGTCGCCGAACTCCTCGACGACGGCATCGACTTCCTGCCGCTGCCGCAATTGCCCGAAGAGGCGAACTGAAGGGCGGCTGGGGATGGAAAGTAGGCGCAAAGCGCCGTGACTTGCATCCTCCGACACCTACCCGAACGGCCAGCTTCATCGCCCCCCGCCGATGGAGTCACACTGCCGGCCTCCCTCCCAGCAGATAGAGACCCCTCACATGTCCACTCCCAACGCAGCCCTTTCGGGCACGTTCGCCATTGGCGGCGATCTCGTCGTCAACCGTCTCGGCTTCGGCGCCATGCGCATCACCGGCAAAGGAATCTGGGGTGAGCCCGCCGACCCGGCGGAGGCGAAGCGCACGCTCGCCCGCGTTCCCGAACTGGGCATCAACTTCATCGACACCGCCGACAGCTACGGCCCCGAAGTCAGCGAGCGGCTGATCGGCGAAGTGCTGTCGCCCTACAAGGCTGGGCTGGTCGTCGCCACCAAGGCCGGCCTCACCCGCACCGGCCCCAATGCCTGGCACCAGGTCGGCCGTCCCGAATATCTCGGGCAGGAAGTGCACATGAGCATGCGCCGCCTGAGGGTCGAGCGCATCGATCTGTGGCAGCTGCACCGCATCGATTCCAAAGTGCCGCGGGACGAGCAGTTCGACGCTATCCGGGGCTTCATCAAGGCCGGCCTCATCCGCCATGCCGGCCTCAGCGAAGTCAGCGTCGAGGAGATCAAGGCAGCGCAGGAGTACTTCCCCGTCGCTACGGTCCAGAACCGGTACAATCCCGGCGCCCGCGGCTCCGACCCGGTGCTGGACTACTGCGAGCAGAATGGCATCGGCTTCATT
>CAMDAL010000420.1 GCA_945888565.1 Devosia equisanguinis
GGACGAGGTGCGCGAATTCTTGTCGGGCCGCTGAAGCCGCAGCACCAACTCGATCAGTTGCTCTTTGCTGAGCTGCTGCAAATCACCTCTGTCCATAGCCCCAGAGATTCAGGGATTTACCCCGATGACAAGGGGGTGGGTAATTACAATTACCGGGACCTAGAGCGGCACCGTAACAATCAAAAACGCTATCTTGAGCGCAATCGCCACAAGGGCCTTGCACATCAGATGATTGGCTCTGCGGTGCGGAAGGGCGCAATTTTCGTTCCACTGTGGTGTCAGCGTTGTGGTTGCGTAAACCACCTGGAAGCGCACCACAACGATTACAACAAACCGCTCGAAGTGGAGTGGCTCTGCACGACTTGTCACGGGCTCGCACACCGTTCCTATCGGGAGGTGCGTCATGCTTAATTACAATCGCACGCGCAGTTTCGCGGAACTGCTCAACGATGCCGTCGACACGGCACTGACCGATGAGAATGCGCTGCGCCCACGCCGTGACTATCTCGGCGGCTCGCGGGTGGGTCACGCCTGCGAACGAGCCCTGCAGTTCGAATTCGCCGGCGCGCCGAAGGACGACGGCGCGGATTTTCCAGGCCAGACATTGCGCATCTTCGCGATCGGTCATGCGCTCGAAGATCTTGCGATCCAGTGGCTGCGTGCCGCTGGTGTTGACCTCTACACCCGCAAGGGCAATCGCACCGATGGTGAGCAGTTCGGTTTCGCCGTCGCGGACGGCCGCATCCGCGGTCACGTCGATGGTATCGTTGCAGCCGCGCCCGATGCCCTGAAGCTCGGCGTTCCCGCGCTGTGGGAATGCAAGACCATGAACGCCAAGACCTGGCGCGCCTGCGGCAAGGACGGGGTGGTCGTCAGCAAGCCGGTCTATGCCGCCCAGATCGCACTCTACCAAGCCTACATGGATGCGAGCGTCCCGGGGCTTGCGTCGAACCATGCGCTCTTCACCGCCATCAACAAGGACACGGCCGAGCTCCACCACGAGCTGGTGCCGTTCAACGCCGAGCTGGCGCAGCGGATGAGCGACCGCGCCGTCCGCATCCTCAGCGCCACCGATGCCGGCGACCTGCTGCCGCGCATCGCGCGGGATCGCGACCACTTCGAGTGCCGAATGTGCTCCTGGGCGGATCGTTGCTGGAGCCTGGCATCATGAGCGATGAGCGCGACGACAAGCCCACCGGCGAAGTGATCCACTTCAACCCGTGGCGTGATTTCAACGACGCGGCCCCGCAGGAAGATCCGTTCGGCATCGAGCCCGATGCTGATCAGTTGGCGACGTTTCTGGACATCGTCTTCGGCTACTGCGAGGGCCTGATCCCGGTTCGCGGCTTCGTCGACAAGGGGCAAGGCCGGGACGGCAAGCCGAACAATATCTGGATCGAGGCCGACGCCTCGGCCTTCGACAAGCTCAAGACCTTCGCCACCTGGGCGTGGCGCGAGGGTGCTGCCCTCTACGTCATCCCCGGCACGGTGGCGGCGCAGGGTCAGGCCCGCGCCAACGAGGTCCTGCAGATGCAGGCGATCGTGGTGGACCTCGATGCGGGCGACATTCCGGCCAAGCTCGCGCACCTCGCGCGCTACCTCGGCACGCCTACGCTCACCGTCGAGAGCGGCGGCCGGACGCCCGAGGGCGCCACCAAGCTCCATGTCTGGTGGAAACTCACCGAGGCTGCCACCGGCGAGGATCTCGCAGCCCTCTGCCGTCTGCGTGGCGACATTGCCATGAAGGTGGGCGGCGACACCCATTTCCGCTCGGCGCACCAGCCGATCCGGGTGGCAGGCTCGGTGTATCACAAGGGTGGCTTTCAGCGGCTCGTCCAGATCCGCGACCATCACCCCGTCGAGGTCGACCTCTCGGAGTTCGCGGAACAGGTTGCTGCCATGCCGGCATTGCTGGGCGTTGGAGTCGAGCCCACGCCCGAGGCCAGCGCCAAACCGTCGCTCGAAGCCATTCTCACCACGCCTGTGCACGAAGGTGGTGCCGACCAGTGGACGCGGTTCGAGGGTGCGAGCGCCGCCATCGGCCACTACGTGCGACTGGTCCACGACGGCAAGATGACGCCCGATGACGGTTGGGAAGCCATCTGCCAATACAACGCCGCCATGTTGCGGCCCGCCTGGCCAATGGAGCGGCTGCAGCAGGAAGCCGACCGCCTCTGGGCAAGGCATGTCGAGAAGAACGGTCCCCCGCTTGTTCGCTTGGAGCAAGAACCGGCATCGGGCAGGCTCGAACGTTACCCGATGAGCAAGTTGCTCTCCGACACGTCACCCATGCCGACCGACATCATCGCGCCCCGCGTCCTGACGCCCGGCGGTCTGCTGGTGCTCGGCGGTGCCCCGAAGGTCGGCAAGAGCGACTTCCTGATGAGCATGCTGGTGCACATGGCGGCGGGTGTTCCCTTTCTCGGGTTCACGCCCCCCCACCCTTTGCGCGTCTTCTATCTGCAGGCTGAAATCCAATACCATTATTTGCGCGAGCGCATGCAAAACCTCAAACTCGACAAGGCTGTCATCGAAGCCGCCAGCGATCGGTTATTTGTCACACCGAAGCTGAAGATGCTTCTCGACGAGAAAGGCGTTGCGCGGGTTGCAGAAGCACTGCGTGAAGAATTCGCTGACGCGCCGCCTGACATCATTTGCATCGACCCGATCCGCAATCTGTTCGACAGCGGCGAAGATGGCGGCGGCGAAAACGACAACGCCGCGATGATGTTCTTCCTCAACGAACGGGTCGAGCGGCTGCGCGAGGCCGTGGCCCCCGACTGCGGCATCATCCTCGCTCACCACACCAAGAAGATGAACCGCAAGGCGGTGGGTGAGGATCCCTTCCAGGCGCTGTCCGGCGCCAGTGCGCTGCGTGGCTTTTATACCTCGGGGCTGCTCATGCATCGCCCCGATGAGGAGAGCACCACGCGTAAGCTGGAAATCGAGCTGCGCAACGGCCCGGCGCTGCCGGCGAAACTCATCGACAAGGAAAACGGCCGCTGGGTCGAGATCAACCCGATGAACGAGCGCCTCCTGCGCAAGGAAGTGGGCGCCAAGCACGACGCCGAGCGGATGCGCAAGAACGAGGTTATCCTCGGTCTGATCTATGAAGAGGCCCGCGCTGGGAAGGTCTACACCTTGACCAGCTTCGCCGAGGCCTTCGAAAACAAGGCCGGGCTCGGCGGGCAGACGGTCATCCGTGACCGGCTCGGGGTGCTCACCGCCAAGGGCTATGTGAAGTTCGTCCGCGGCATGGCTGCGACCGAAATCGGTCTTGCCGCCGAGCGCAGCAAGTATGGCTACCTCTGTGTCGAGGGGATGGAACTCGGGACCGGCAAAGATCAGGTCGATGCCGCGACCGGTGAAGTCATCCCTGAGCGTCTTGCCGTCCTGCC
>CAMDAL010000421.1 GCA_945888565.1 Devosia equisanguinis
CGGCCAAAACCGCAGCCACAACACGTTCCCGAAGATCAGTCGAAAGAGGTCCTGCCATCGATGCTGGCCTCCAATCCAGCATCGATCTTGAAGCACATCTCCCCTGAAACGGGAATCCCCAGAGTCAGTCTCAGAGTGAAACGGTCTAGTCTGTCGTGAACCCGAACTCCGCGTACAGCCGCTGGGCGTTGGCGTTGTACATGTCCACCTTGAGGGCGATCTCTTCGTTGCCCCGCTTGCGCATGGCCTCGATGGCCAGGGACAGCAGCGCCGAACCGATGCCACGGCGGCGGAAGCTGCCATCGACGGCGATGTCCCTGATGAAGCTCGATCTCCACACGAGGCAGAAGCCCACCACCCGGTCGCCTGCCTTCACCACGAAGGCGAGGTTGCGGTCGAACTCGCTGTCAGCGATCAGCGTTTCCCACCAATCACGCGCATCGCGCCGAAGGCTGCCATAGCCGGGCGCATAGGAGAACTGCAGCAACGAATGGATGTGCCCTGCGTCAGCCGCAGCGAGCGGCACCAACTCGGTGCCATCCGGTAGCAGAACCGGCGGGGCTGGCTCGGCCAGCGAACGGCGCATCAGCAGGAAGCCATCTGTCTTGCTCATCGGAAACCTCGCTCCGGGCAACTGGGCAACCTTACCGGATGTCCGTGTCTGGACTTGATCGTAAACGCCTGCAATTCTATGGGCTTCCGGCGTGAAGCTCGCCTTCTTCCGTCGTCGGCCAGGGCCGAAGCCGGCCCGTCGGTGTGGCGGTTGCATCTCACCTCCGGCGCCCGTTGCGCGAGGAGTTTACTCCGCCGCCTGCGCCGGAGCCAGCCCGCCCATGCGCTCGATGAAAGCGATCACCTCGTCGAGCCCATCGCGCCGCAGCATGTCCGTGAACACGTAGGGCCGCCCCTCGCGAACCCGCAGCGTATCGGTTTCCATCACGTCGAGGCTGGCGTTCACGTAGGGCGCGAGGTCGGCCTTGTTGATGATCAGCAGGTCGGACCGGGTGATGGCCGGGCCGCCCTTGCGCGGGATCTTCTCACCCTCGGCCACGGAGATGACGTAGAGCGTGATGTCGGCGAGGTCGGGCGAGAAGGTGGCCGACAGGTTGTCGCCGCCGGATTCGATCAGCACGATGTCGAGGTCCGGGAAGCGGCGGTTGAGGTCGGCGATGGCGGCGAGGTTCAGCGAGGCATCCTCGCGGATGGCGGTATGTGGGCAGCCACCGGTTTCCACCCCGACGATGCGGTCGGCCGAGATCGCCTGCACCCGGTTGAGGATCAGCGCATCTTCCTGCGTGTAGATATCGTTCGTGACCACCGCCATCGAATAGCGGTCGCGCATCGCCTTGAGCAGCATTTCGCACAGCGTCGTCTTTCCCGAGCCGACGGGACCGCCGATGCCGACGCGGAGGGGGCCGTTGAGCGACTTCATAGCAACCTCATGATCACCAGGATGAGAAAGCCCGCCCCGACGATGAGGCAGAGCGGAGAATAGACGCGTCGATCGTTCGTGGCGAACGGCTCGAGCGGGAACTGAGCGCGCCAGCCGGCCGTGTAGCTGAGCGCGCCGCGACCGATGAACACTATCGCGAGCACCACGCCGATCGCCGTCAACCACCAGTCACCGGCATCGTGGTCGGCCAGCGACAGGGCGGAGACGCCCGCGGCCAGCACCAGCACCGCAACGACCAGCGAGGCGAGCCGCGGCACCTTCGTTGCGCCCGGCCGGCCGATCACTGTCCGCGCCAGCAACTCGGGGTCCTTGATCGGCCACCGGCTGCCGATCGACCAGAGCAGGTGTGCCAACGCCACCGCCAGCAGGATGACGAAGACGATGGAGGCGATGATCATGTTCATGAGCGGAAACTTTTCATGAGCGGAAGATTCTGGGCTCCAGCGTCTCGTGACGCATTTGCGCGATATCCGCGGCGTAGGCGATGCCGCCGATATCGGCAAGCCCGGCAATTGCCGCAGCCTCGGCCAGCGCGGCGATGGCCGGCTCCAGCGACGCCATGACCCGCAGCCCGTCCGACTGCCCCAGCGGCACGAGCCGGACAGCGACCGAGACCTGCCCATGCACCGTGGCGGTCAGCCAGGCGAGCAACGTATCGCCGAGCCCGATGTCGTGGGCGCCAGCAATGGCGCCTACGGCGATCGGGTAGGGGCAGGGCGAGGGCAGGGCGGCGAGCGTCTCCGCCGGCCAGGTACGGGTGGCGGTGACGTAGCTGTCGCCGGTCACCGACGTCTCCATCCAGCGCTCGCGCGAGGCGGTGAGCGCAAGGCTGAGGTCGGCAAGGTCCTGCAAGGTCGCGCTGTCGGCAAAGCTGCGATGGGCGTGCACCAACAGGATCGCGTCGGTGCGAATTCCCCCGTGTTTCAACGCACCGTCGATCCAGTCGGTGAGTCTCGTCGCATCGCGCACCCGGCGATCGGCGATGGCGGTCTCGAGTCCCGCCGACCAGGCGAAAGCGCCCACCGGGAAGGCTGGCGACAGCCAGGTGACAAGCTTCTGCAGCGCCTGCGGATTGGTCATCGGTTCAGCAGCGCGTGGGCAGGCTCGCCATGGCTGTGCGAGTAGGCGCCTTCCTCGGGGTAGAACGGTTCGCTCACCTCGGTGATGGTCGCGCCAAGCGTCCGCAGCATGTCGCGGATCACGTGGTCGCGCAGGATCAGGATGCGCAACGGTCCGATCCCGTCCAGCCGCTCGATCTGCGCCTTGAGGTGGCGGTTGCCGAGGTGCCACGCGAGCCGCATGACATGCAGGTCGTCCCGTCCGCGCACGTCGTAGAGCTGCTCCTCGGCGGCGATGATCTCGATGAGACGCCCATCATCGAGCCGCAGCCGGTCCCGGTTGTCGAGCGTCAGCGTCTCGGGGAAATCCACCAGTACGCCATCGCCATGCACCAGCGGGATCAGGCGCCGGCGGACCCGCCGTTCGTCATGCGGCAACACCGCCAGTTCGAACGGGACAACATCCGTCGTTTCGTCATGGCGAACCACTGCGACGGCGCGAAACGTCTCAGGCATCTACTCGTACTCAGTCTGCGAGGCTTCCCAACCTTACGTCCGACCTTAGCCGCTCCCCAGCGACTGTCAAAGCCTCACGGGATGTCGTTGACCTCGGAGCAGGGGATCGACGTCGGATCAGCCTGCAGGTCGGTCAGCGTCGCCTCCGACCCTTGCGTCCAGAACTCGAACTGGCCTGCGACATATCTCGCGCCGCTCGCCGACATGACGTTCACGAACACCATCTTGCGCGGCCCGACCGGCACGATGGCGAGGAAGTTCGGCTCGGCGTTGATGAACTCGACCGTGAACGGATCAATGCCCTCGCACTGGTACTGGTGCGTCGTTTTCTGGAAGTCGCCGCTCAGCGACAGGATCACCTGCGCCGAG
>CAMDAL010000422.1 GCA_945888565.1 Devosia equisanguinis
GGCGGGAGTCGCGGCGGCCGCGTTCACGCCCTTGCCTTCGCCGGGGGCACCGCCGCCCTGGGTGGCTTCGAGGTCGATCACGTCGCGCAGCAGGATGCGGCCCTCGTTGATCGCGTCGCGCCAGTGCAGCAGCGCCGTGATCGTCATCGGGCTCTCGCAGATGCCGCCGATCATCTTGTCCTGGCCGGCCTCGATGCGCTTGGCGATCTCGATCTCGCCCTCGCGGCTGAGCAGCTCGACGCTGCCCATCTCGCGAAGGTACATGCGGACCGGATCGTCGGTGCGGCCGAGCTCCTCGTCTTCGCCGGTCGCCTCGGCCGCGACCACCGCCGTCTTCGCCGGTTCGGTCTGCGTTGCAGAGGCAGTGTCCTCCGGCTCCTCGGCCTCGACGACGTTGACGCCGGCCTCAGACAGCATGGCCATCGTGTCCTCGATCTGCTCGGAGGACACTTCGTCGGGCGGCAGCGCGGCGTTCAGCTCGTCATAGGTGACGTAGCCGCGCTCCTTGCCCTTCTGGACGAGCTTCTTCAGCTCGGCCCCGAGCGAGTCGAGCAGGGGAGCATCGGGTCCCTCCTCGCGGGCGTCGGTGACTTCGGGTTGCACTACGGTCGCGGTTTTGGTCGCCATTTACTCAAATCCTTGGGTGCGACAAACAGATAGAACGGCCAAAGGGCCGTTATTTGGCTGCAAGAAGGGGAGGCGGGAGGGCGGCCCCGCAAAAACTACCCTTCTACTATATGGGGCTTCAGTGCAAGCAGCGATAGGGGCGAGCCCCTGAATCTGCGCGGTCCCGCTACATGGCATTGGACTCGATGTTCTCGCGCCGCATGCGATCCAAGATGGCCTGGAGGCGCTGCAAATTCTCATCGGACATGTCCTCGGCGAGAGCTTCCTCGGCCCGTTTCAGCTCCTCCGGGCCGCCCTGGAGATGGCTCAGGTGACGGGCCGCGCGGCGCCACTGCCCGACCCACCCCTCGGAATCGGCCGGGTCGTCCTTGAAGGCATGGCGCGCCTTCAGCCGGGTCTCGGCGGCCAGACGCCCCAATCCGATTCGTTCCAGGTGCTGCTGGATCAACTCTGCCTCGAGCGAGGGGGCGCCGGCTGCCTCGTCGGCAGCCGGGTCCACCCCCGAAGGGACCAGCGACAGGGCGTCCAGCAAGCCGCTTCGCAGCCGGACCAGCTCGGGATGACCGATCGGTAGGGACGCCAGCTCCTCGGCCAGGATGTGGAGCAATGCCGGCCGCTCGATCAGCGCGCCCAGCAGGACCCGCTCCTGGCGGGAGCCATCGAGACCCTCCCCCGACCGGCGGGCGGCTGACCCGGCGGCGAAGGGGGCGGGCTCCGGATCGCCGGGCCGACGGAACGGCTTGCGTCCCCCGCCGCCGGGCTGCCACGCCGGCGCCTCCGGCCGGCGCATCCGGTTCAGCCGGTTGCGCATTTCGGTGCGGTAGTACTCGCGTACCATCGGGTCGGCGATCTCGGCCACCCGCTGCTCGACGCTGCGCTGCAGGCTGGCTCGTCGCTCGGGCGTGTCCGCCGGCTTGCCCTCGATTTCGAGCTCCCAGATCATGTCGGATAGCGGCCGGGCGAGGTCGAGCACGCGGCGCACCGCGTCGGTACCGCGGGTCCTGATCAGGCTGTCGGGGTCCTCGCCGGCCGGCAGGGTGAGAAAACGCAGACTCTTCCCGGGGCGGAGCAGGGGGAGCGCCCGTTCGGCGGCACGGGACGCGGCGCGGCGGCCGGCATTGTCGCCGTCGAAACACAGATAGGGCTCGTCGGCCAGCTTCCAGAGCTCACCGAGCTGTCCCTCGGTGAGGGCGGTGCCGAGCGGCGCCACGGCGCCGGTGAAACCCGCACCGTGCAGGGCGATCACATCCATGTAGCCCTCGGCCACGATCACCGGCTGGTCCTTGGTGGCGGCCTGCCGTGCGCGGTCGAGGCAGTAGAGGTTGGCGCCCTTGTGGAAGAGCGGCGTCTCCGGCGAATTCAGGTACTTGGGCTCGCCTGCGCCCATGACGCGGCCGCCGAAGGCGATGGCCCGGCCGCGGCGGTCGTTGATGACGAACATCACGCGGCCGCGGAAACGGTCATAGGGCTCGCGCCCGTCCTCGGGCTGGATCGCGAGCCCGGCCTCGACGATCTTCTCGATCGGCACGTTCTCGCGCTTGAGGGCAGCAATGACGCCGTCGCGTGAATCGGGCGCGAAGCCCAGGCGGAAGTCGTCGATCACGGCGTCGGAGAGACCGCGCCCGCGCAGATAGTCGAGACCCTGGCGGCCCGCAGGGAGGCGAAGCTGCTTCTGGAACCAGAGGGCGGCCAGCTCGACGAACTGTTGGAGCGTGGCCGCCCGGTCGGCGCGCTCGCGCACCGCGGGAGTGGCGCGCGGTACCGGCAGGTTGACCTCGCGGGCGAGCTTTTCGACCGATTCGGGGAAGGAAAGCCCCTCGGTCTTCATGACGAAGCCCACGGCGTCGCCATGCTCGCCGCAGCCGAAGCAGTGGTAGAAGCCCTTCTTGTCGTTGACCGTGAAGGACGGCGACTTCTCGTTGTGGAAGGGGCAAAGGCCCGCATACTCGGCGCCCGACCGGCGCTTCAGCGACACTTTCCGCCCGACGACGTCGGACAGGCTGAGGCGCGCACGCAGTTCATCGAGGAAGCCTGGGGGGAACGCCATACCCTTAAGATGGCCCCCGCGTGGAGGCTACGCCATAGGGGATAGCGGGGAAGATCAGGCGCTCAGGGCCTTTTTGACGGCGGCAGAGGCCTTGGCGAAGTCCATCTGGCCGGCATACTTGCTCTTCAGAGCGGCCATGACGCCACCCATGTCCTTGATCGAGGTGGCGCCGGCGGCGGCAATCGCCTCGCGCACGGCGGCCTCGACGGCGGCCTCGTCCATCTGCTGCGGGAGGAAGCGCTCGATCACGGCGATCTCGGCCTTTTCCTTCTCGGCCAGGTCGGCGCGGCCGCCCTTTTCGTAGAGCGCGATCGATTCGTTCCGCTGCTTGATCATGCCCTGCATCATCGACAGGATCTTGTCGTCGGCCACGCCCTCGCGGCTGGCCTCGGTGCGGGCGGCGATATCGACGTCCTTGAGCTTGGCGAGGATGAGACGAATCGTGCCAAGCGCAGCCTGATCCTTGGCGCGCATGGCGTCTTTCATCGCTTCGGTCAGTTTTTCGCGCAGCATCGCTTGGGTCCCGCTGGTTCGCCCGAGGGCTAAGGGGCGGAAACTAATCGTCTCGGCCGCTGTTGGCAAAGCAAATAAGTTATTGAAATAGCTTAGAAAATGGCTGCCTTGCGCGCCTTGACCCTCTGCGGCGGCTTGGTTACAAACCGCCCGGCTTGCCGATCGCCTTGCCCATACCGGGTCCGGGGCGA
>CAMDAL010000423.1 GCA_945888565.1 Devosia equisanguinis
GACGCCCCCTCCACCACCCTTCGGGTGGTCCCCCTCCCCCGCTCCGCGGTGGAGGATCACCGGCAGGCCGGCGCTCGCGCCAACGACGAGATCGACGCTCGAGGGGAGTTTCGGATGGCAACCAGGCAGACGCACCGCCTTGCGCGGCTGATGATGACGCCTTCCGTCGTGGCGCTGCTGCTGTGGATGCTGGTGCCGCTGGCGCTGACCATCTGGTTCTCGTTCCAGCGCTACCGGCTGACCAATCCGGCGATCTCCGGCTTTGCCGGGTTCAGCAATTTCAGTTTCTTCGTCACCGATCCCGCCTTCTGGCCGGCGATCCTCAATACGCTGCTGATCGTCGGTGGCGTGCTGGTGATCACCGTGGGCCTCGGCATCGGGCTGGCGCTGATGCTCGACCAGCCGATCTTCGGGCAGGGGATTGTCCGCATCCTGATGATCTCGCCGTTCTTCGTTATGCCGCCGGTGGCCGCGGTGATCTGGAAGCACGAGTTGATGAACCCGACCTGGGGCGTGTTCGCCTCGGTGTCGCGCTTTTTCGGCATGGAGCCGATCAACTGGCTCGGCAGCTTCCCGCTGCTTTCCATCATCCTGATTGTCGCCTGGCAGTGGCTGCCGTTCGCGACGCTGATCCTGCTGACGGCGATGCAGTCGCTGTCGGAGGAGCAGAAGGAGGCGGCCGAAATGGACGGCGCCAACGTGTTCCGGCGCTTCTGGTACATCATCCTGCCACACCTCGCCCGGGCGATCACCGTCGTGATCCTGATCCAGACGATCTATCTGCTCGGGGTCTATGCCGAGATCCAGATCACGACGGGCGGCGGGCCGGGCTTCGCCAGCACCAACCTGCCATTCCTCATCTACAACGTGGGCGTGCTGGGCGGGAATATCGGCGCCGGCGCGGCGGGTGGGCTGGTAGCGGTGGTGCTCGCCAACATCGTGGCGCTCTTCCTGATGCGGGCGGTGGGGAGGAATCTCGATGCTTAGTGTTCGGTCGTCGGTGAGTTCCCCCCTCCTAGCTGTGCTAGCCGCTGAAGCGGCAAGCTGCGCTACCTCCCCCACAAGGGGGGCGGTGTGTGGCCAGGGGCGGGCGACGCGGCTCGGGACCCCCACCCCAGCTGCGCCAGGGCTGCGCCCAAGCTTCGCTACCCTCCCCACAAGGAAGAGGGAGCGCAGTGGCTGGGGCGGTGGACACATCGTCTTCCTTCCTCTTGTGGGGAGGGAACAAGGGTGGGGGGGGCGCGCCCACCACCAAAAAAACGAGGGAGAACACTGATGGCCCGCGCCGTGTCGATGCGCCGGAAGCTCACCATGACCGCGCTGGTCTGGCTGGTGGCGCTGATCATGTTCTTTCCGATCCTCTATACGATCATCACCAGCCTCAAGACCGAGGGCGAGGCGGCGGCGGGGTTCTCGATGATCCCGTCGTTCACCTTCGAGAGCTACGCGCTGGTGCTGGACCAGCAGGACTATTTCCGGCCGTTCTTCAACTCGGTGATCATCTCGATCGGCTCGACGGTGCTGGCGCTGCTGATCTCGATCCCCGCCGCATGGGCGATGGCGTTCACGCCGACGCCGCGGACGCGCGACGTGCTGATGTGGATGCTGTCGACCAAGATGATGCCGGCGGCCGGCGTGCTGGTGCCGATGTACCTGATCTTTCTCAATACCGGGCTGCTCGACACGCTGCTGGGCCTGACCATCATCCTGACGCTGGTCAACCTGCCGATCGTGGTGTGGATGCTCTACACCTACTTCAAGGAAATCCCGGTCGATATCCTCGAGGCGGCGCGCATGGATGGCGCGACGCTGCCCAAGGAGCTGGTCTACGTGCTGCTGCCGATGGCGGTGCCGGGGATTGCCTCGACGCTGCTGCTCAACGTCATCCTCGCCTGGAACGAGGCGTTCTGGACGCTGCGGCTCTCCACCACCAATGCGGCGCCGTTGACGGCGTTCATCGCATCGTTTTCATCGCCGCAGGGCCAGTTTCTCGCCAAGCTTTCCGCCGCGTCGGTACTGGCGATTCTGCCGATCCTGCTGCTGGGCTGGTTCAGCCAGAAGCAGCTGGTGCGCGGTCTCACCTTCGGCGCAGTGAAATAGGGGATATCAGATGGGCTCGATCACGCTCGAACACGTCAACAAGACCTTTGGCGGCCATCAGGTCATCCCGGACGTCTCGCTCGAGATCAAGGACGGCGAATTCGTCGTCTTTGTCGGGCCCTCGGGGTGCGGCAAGTCCACTCTCCTCCGACTGATCGCCGGACTCGAGGACACGACCGGGGGGCACATCAAGCTCGATGGGGTTGATGTCACCGACAAGGGGCCGGCGCATCGCGGGCTGGCCATGGTGTTCCAGTCCTATGCGCTCTACCCGCACATGACAGTGCGCCAGAACATCGGCTTCCCGCTGAAGATGGCGAACATGGAAAAGGCGGCCGCCGCGCAGAAGGTGGCGGATGCGGCGCGGGTGCTGAACCTGACCGACTATCTCGACCGCAAGCCGCGCATGCTGAGTGGCGGGCAGCGGCAGCGCGTTGCCATCGGGCGGGCCATCGTGCGGCAGCCCAAGGCGTTCCTGTTCGACGAGCCGCTCAGCAACCTCGACGCGGCGCTGCGGGTGAACATGCGCATCGAGATCACCGAACTGCACCAGCAGCTGAAGACGACGATGGTCTACGTGACGCATGACCAGGTGGAAGCCATGACCATGGCCGACCGGATCGTGGTGCTGAACGCGGGGCGGGTGGAGCAGTTCGGCACGCCGCTCGAGCTCTACAAAGCACCTGCCAACAAGTTCGTCGCCGGGTTCATCGGATCGCCGAAGATGAACTTCTTCGAGGGGGCGGCGGCTGGGAAGTACCAGGCGGCCTCGGTCGGGGTGCGGCCAGAGCATATGCGCATCTCGCGCGATGCCGGCGACTGGCAGGGACGCGTCGGCGTGGCCGAGCACCTCGGCTCGGACACCTTCCTGCACGTGCATGTGGAGGGTGCGGGCCTCCAGACGGTGCGAACCGAGGGTGAGAACAACTTCAACCCGGGGGACGAGGTGTGGCTGACGCCGGACCCCGTCCGCATCTACCGCTTCGACGGCGCCGGCCTGGCGCTGCGCTGACGACTCTCCATCGACTATCCAAGGACGACTGCCATGCCGATTGAACTCTGTGCCGACGACCTGCCGGAGATCGCTGCGAGAGCCGGTGTGCCGCGCTACCAGCGTGGGTCGCTCACGCCCGGCATCGTGCATTTCGGGGTGGGTAACTTCCATCGGGCGCACCAGGCGGTGTATCTCGACGACCTGTTCAATATGGGGCTCGATCATGACTGGGGGCTGGTCGGCGCGGGGGTGCGCGACGGCGAT
>CAMDAL010000424.1 GCA_945888565.1 Devosia equisanguinis
CCTCCGCCATTGTTCTTGTGGGCCTGAAACTAGGCCGCGACCGGACAGGCGTCCAGTTGGCGGCGGCGTGTGCCTGTGGGGTAAGGCAAAGTCAAGGCAGGCTCAGTCGAACTTGACGGCCGTGGTATTGGCCCCGCAGAGCAGCACGCCGACCCGTTCGTCTTTCGCCGGCCGGTACTTGCCCGACAGCAGCGCGCCCATGGCAGCGGCCCCGCCCGGCTCAGCGACGAGCCGCAGCACGTCCCAGATGCTCCGCTGCGCCGCAACGATGTCGTCGTCGGTGAGCAGCACCGGCTTCTCCAGGGCGCCAGACAGCGCGAAGCAGAGGCTGCCGATCCGCCGCGCGCCTAGGCTATCGGCGGCGATACCGCTTACCGGCACATCGACCGGCGCGCCGGCCTCCATCGCCCGGGCCAAAGTTGCTGCATTCTCCGGCTCGACGCCGACGATCTTCACCTTGCCCGCAAGCGCCGCCGCGATGCCGCCGATCAGCCCGCCACCGCCCACCGCCACCAGCAGCGTATCGAGCTCCGGGCTCTGCTCGAGCCACTCGAGCCCGACCGTCCCCTGCCCGCTGAGGGTATGGAACCCGTCATACGCATGCACCTCGGCCAGCCCGCGCTCGGCCGCGAAGGCATGGCCGGCGGCATAGGCATCGACATACGTATCGCCGCCCACGACGATCTCGGCACCATAATGCCGGATGCGGGCGATTTTGGCCGGCGACGAGATCGAGGGCACATAGATGTGCGCCTTGATCCCCAGCGCCCGCGCCGCATAGGCCACCGCCGCCCCATGGTTGCCGCCCGACGCTGCGACGACGCCCTTGTCGGTCCCCTCCCGCATCAGCAGGTTGGCAAACGCCCCCCGCGCCTTAAACGTCCCCGAATGCTGCATGAACTCGAGCTTGAAGGTCAGCGGCGCGCCGTCGAGCCCGAAATCCGCCGCGGCGGTGGTGAACACCGGCGTGGTGCGGATATGGGGCCGGATCACCGGCTCTGCGGCGAGGATGGAGGTACGATCGGGGATGGTATCGGTGGAGGTCATGGCCAGACGCTTACAGGATCGGGGTTGCGGAGCAACAGCGATCGAGCTAAAGTTCCCATGATGGGAACAAGCGATGCGCATCATTGCCAAGCGGACCCTGCGGACGTTCTGGCAACGCCATCCGCAAGCCGAGGGGCCACTGCGGGCCTGGTTCGACTTGGTCAGCCGGTCGGATTGGCTTGGCCCTTCGGATGTAAAGGCTATGTTCGGCACTACCGTGGACTTCGTGGCCGATAACCGCGTGATCTTCGATATCGCCGGCAACAAGTACCGGCTCGTGGTTCATGTTGCGTATCGACTGAATAGAGTGCTGATCAAGTTCGTCGGTACCCATGCCCAATATGACCGCATAGACCCCGCGAGCGTGTGATGGATGTCAGGCCAATTCGCAACGAAGCCGACTACGACTGGGCCCTCGCCGAAATCGAACAGTATTTCGACAGGGAGCCGACTCCCGGCACGCCAGAGGCAGATCGTTTCGAGGTGCTCGCCGACCTGATCGAGGCGTACGAGGCCCGTCATTGGCCAATCGAACCTGCTGACCCTATCGAGGTCATTCGCTACCGCATGGAGCTTGGCGGCTTCCAGGCCAAGGACCTCGCCGAAGTTCTCGGCTCGAAGTCTCGCGCCTCGGAAATCCTGAACCGCAAGCGTGCGATCACCCTCGACATGGCCCGCAAGCTTCACGACGCCTGGGGCATTCCGGCCGAGGTACTGATCCGCCCCTACCGGCTCGACGCCGCCTGAGGCCTTGCCATCCGTAGCGTTCTCCCCTATAGCCCGCCTCGCATTCATTCGGCCGGGGGCTGAACGGAGGGTTTTGGTATTTCCGAGACAGGGTTCGCCCGTCCTCCCGTGTTCCCGCTCTTTGCAAGACTGCTTTGGCGCCTTTCCGGCTTCAAAGGGGCTCCGCGCCGCGGGAATGCAGAGTTGAAACTCTCGAGAAGGAAGGCGCTTCATGGCCCTCTACGAGCACATCTACCTGGCCCGCCAGGACGTTTCGCCGACGCAGGTCGAGGAAATGACGGCGGCGCTGACCGCTGTCATCACCGAAGGCGGCGGCAAGGTCACCAAGAACGAGTACTGGGGCCTCAAGTCGCTCTCGTACCGCATCAAGAAGAACCGCAAGGCCCACTACACCCTGCTCAACCTCGACGCGCCGCACCAGGCGATCGCCGAGATGGAGCGCCAGATGGGCATCAACGAAGACATCCTGCGCTTCCTGACCATCCGCGTCGACGAGCTTGAAGAAGGCCCGTCCGCCATGATGCAGAAGCGCGACCGCGACGACGACCGTGGCGACCGTCCGGGTCGCCCGGGTGGTGATCGCGGCGGTTTCGACCGCGGCAGCCGCCCGCCGCGCCGGTTCTAATCCTCGGAAGGACAGATAAAACTGGCCCTCAAAGACCTTACCACGACCACGGCCCGCCGTCCGTTCCAGCGCCGCCGGAAGACCTGCCCTTTCTCCGGCCCGAATGCGCCGAAGATCGACTACAAGGACGTCCGCCTGCTGCAGCGCTACGTTTCGGAGCGCGGCAAGATCGTTCCCTCCCGCATCACCGCGGTTTCCGCCCTGAAGCAGCGCGAACTGGCCAAGGCCATCAAGCGCGCCCGCTTCATCGGCATCATGCCCTACGCCGTTCAGTAAGAACGGTTTTTCGGGATTCGCTGGGGCGGCCGGATAACCGGCTGCTCCTAACTGCCCACTGAGGCAGGACAGCAAAGGACAAGAAGATGAAAGTCATTCTGCTCGAGCGCGTCGGTCGCTCCGGTCACATCGGCGACGAAGTCAGCGTCAAGGACGGTTTCGCCCGTAACTTCCTGCTGCCGCAGGGCAAGGCGCTCCGCGCCACGGAAGCCAACCGCGCCAAGTTCGCGCGCGATCGCTCGGATATCGAGAAGCGCAACCAGGAGCGCCGCGAGGCCGCTGCCGGTATCGCCGAGGGCCTGAACGGCCACACCGTCGTGATGATCCGCCAGGCCGGCGAAACCGGTCAGCTCTACGGCTCGGTCGCCTCGCGCGACGTCGCCGATGCGCTCATCACCGACGGCTTCAACGTTGCCCGTTCGCAGATCGATCTCGCGACCCCGATCAAGACCGTCGGTGTCCACACCGTGCCGCTGCACCTGCATGCCGAAGTGGCTGTCACCATCACGGTCAACGTCGCCCGCTCGGCCGACGAAGCGAGCCGCCAGTCGGCCGGTGAAGACCTCACCGCGATCAACTACGACGACGCCGCTGCGGAAGAATTCGCCGCCGGCCAGGCCGAGGCCGGCTCCGCCGCCGACTTCAGCGACGACGA
>CAMDAL010000425.1 GCA_945888565.1 Devosia equisanguinis
AACCAACCGCTTCTCGCAGCGGCATGAAACCGGCAGACGCTCCACTTAGCAATAGCGCGGGGCTGTTCAGATGAACCGAGCCACCTCTGACCACGTTGCTGAGGATCAGCAAGCGCGGCAACCGCTACGTCAGGAAGCTACTGGTGCAGGGGGCCCGATCCTGCGTCACACACCTTAACCGGACACGGATCGGATCGGCCATTCGCTCGATGCGCTGCAAAGCAGGATGCACGTCAACAAGGTGACGGTGGCTATGGCTGCCAAGATCGCGCGCATGGCATGGGCGATCATCACCAGGCCGGGCGTTATCTGCGAGCGGCACGATCCCGTCGTCGGCTGAAGGCGCCGGCCAACTGAAAGCGAAGCTCGGAACGTGATGACGAAACAGTCGATCGGCGCATAGTAAGCTCTGTGCAAAAAAAGCGTGCTCCTGCACGAACCACTTATCTGAGAACCCTGCGCGCGGATCTCATCTTGGCCTGGCCGCAACAGCGGTCCACTCGCGAGAGGCCGGATACATTTAGGCGAACTGCCGTCGTCAGAACGAAACCGATCCTTGTCCTGGCGGGGCAGGTCATACATTTTTGCGGCACATCCTTGAGGATGGCATTGTCCAACATCGCCTCGGCCAGCAGCTTCTTGAGTCGGGCGTTCTCTTCCTCCAGTGTCTTCAGCCGGTGGGCATCCGACACGTCCAGCTCGCCATACCTGGCCTTCCACTTGTAGAAGGAGGCACTACTGATGCCATGCTTACGCGGCAGCAATGGCGCTCTGAGGCACACCTCAGGGTGCCGGGCCGGAATCCTCCTTAGTCAGTCGGAACCCTCGAAGGCGGCTTTCGGCTAAGGTAGCTAACGATCGATCCTACGGTCGCGTTCATTACCGCTGGCCATAATCTAGCCCCCGCCCTTTCGACGCCCAGATGTATGAGCAGTGCCAAGGATAGCGTGGCAGAGATAGCGCCGACATAGGCCGCCATGTGGTCTTCATGGAACCTGGACAGAATCATGTAGCCCACATGCGCGTGGATCAAATATAGCGGATATGTCAGCCCACCCAGAAGCCGGGAGCCTGGCAGGGACAACCTGCCGACGGGCCCGCGTAAGCTGGCAAAAAACCCGAACATCACAACGCAGGCCGCTACGACGATGGTCGGTGAGAAGTCGAAGTCCTTTGCTTCCGATAAGGCCTCAGCCTCACCGACCGCCTGCACCACGCACAAGGCGCAGGCTAGGGCGAGAGCCACGACTGCCGCTAGTGTGGCTTGCCGCCCAACGATGCCGAACAGCGCGCCAGCTGCGAAATAGGAGTAGTAACCCCCGAGGAACGGAAACTGCTGCACGCCCAATATCAGACCAGCTAGCATGACTGCCGGCCATGAGATGAAGAACCACTCGAGCCGGCTGCCCCATCCGGCCATCAGGATGACCAGCACCAAACTGTAGAACTGAACCTCGAGCTGCAGCGTCCAGTAAACACCATCGACGAATCCGACACCGAATAGTCCGGGGTAGAAAGTCAGATTCACTAGAGCCTGGGGAACTGTCACTGACATGAGCGGCCCACCCCAAAATTGGGCTACTAGGGATGTGATGGCAACAGCGACAACGAAAGCGGGATAAATCCTTACGGCGCGAGAGACGGCGAACTCCCTAGCCGTCCTGTCTTTAGCGGAGAAGAAGATCACATAGCCGCTGATCAGGAAGAAAAAATTGACCCCAAGGTAGCCGTATTTTGCGATGTCGGACCACACCGGGATAAACGAGAGGTTCTCGATTTTTCCACCGACGATCCCATTGAAAAAGTAATGGAATATTAAGACCGAAACAGCTGCGATGAACCTAGCATAGTCCAACGACTGCAACCGGCGGCGTTCAGGTGATTGCATTTTGGCCACGGGTGAAACAGAATATCGCCAAATAATCACACCTTAAGGCCGATTGTCCAGCTATAGAGCCGCTTGTCAGGCGGGTCTGCTGATGCTCAATTCTCCGCCTAGAGAAACTCAGGAGCGCGCGTTGTCAACTCGTATCACCAAGACCGTTGTAAATCTGACGAACGCATTGCGGTTCCTTTACTCAAACCCGCTGGTCATCAATGCGTACGTGAGTATGGACGATCGTCGGGTTCGGTCCGTGAACTGGGGTGACGATATAAACTTCCACTTTATCAAACACCTGACAAAGCGCGACATCGTTATCTATTTCGACACTCCGGCAGCGATGGCCCTTAAGCGCGCGAACTACCTTTGTATCGGCAGCACTCTGAACTATCTGACGACCCCGGAGACAATAGTCTGGGGGGCTGGCGTTATCGACAGCAATATCGAAATGCGCGCAGCGCCAGCCCGCATTCACGCGGTGCGCGGCCCTCTCACCCGCGAACACCTACTGTCGCGCGGCATTCAATGCCCCGAGGTTTATGGCGACCCTGCCCTGTTGATCCCGTATTTTTACCGCCCCGAAACAACATCGAAGGGCGAACGGGGGCGTCGGATATGCATCATCCCCCACTACGCCGACCAAGACTCCGCGGTGTTGGCGAGGATCAAGGCTGGTAACCCCGACATCGGTATTATCGACATCGCAAACTACGGAACTTGGACACACTTCATCTCTGAGATTTGCAAGTACGACGCCGTGCTTTCCAGCTCCTTGCACGGACTGGTCATTGCCGAGGCCTACGGTATTGCAAACCATTGGGTCCGCATCTCGGATAAGGTCATTGGACACGGGTTCAAGTTTCGTGATTTTTATGCGTCGATCGGGAAGTCAATTGCGGACCCTATCGTGCTCGACGCGACTTCGGACCCGGATAAAGTCGCATCTGCCCATCCTTGGACGCTAGGTAGCATCGACCTGACCCGATTGCTCGATGCGTGCCCCTTTAAGATTAAGGAGCCCGTTCGCTATCCGCATCCGATGGATACCCGCGCCGCTCCATCGAGCCGCTGCAGGCGTCCGACGAACCCCGAGAACGGCCCGGCGACGATCTTAAGCGACGCGCCCTCAGGCAGCGCCGCGCTCGCGGCCTGAACTGCCAGGAGCTCCTCAATCACCCCCGCCGGCACCCGCGCAGGCATATCGCCGGCGGTCAGGACACCGCGTACACCGCGCGTGCCGTTCACGGCCCGCCAGCGGTCACGGCCCAGCTCGAGCGCGATGAACAGGTAGCCAGGAAAGAAGGGCGCTTGTTTGGTGATGAACTGCCGCGCGTGACGCACCGTGCGCAACATGGTCGGCGCGAACACAGGAAATCCCTGCCGCTCCAGATGCGCCCGCGCCATGGCATCGGCATGCGGCTGCAGCGCTACTGCATACCAATGCGCGGCGGCAGCGGAACTTGGTGC
>CAMDAL010000426.1 GCA_945888565.1 Devosia equisanguinis
GGTGACGGCGGTCTGCAGCGCGGCCAATGCCGATTTCGTGCGCGAGCTGGGGGCGGACCGGGTGATTGCCTATGACCGCGAGGATTTCGCCAAGCGGCCGGAGCGCTACGACATCATCATGGACAATCACGGCAATGCGCCAATGGCGCGGGTGCGGCATCTGCTGACGCCGGAGGGGCGGTTCCTGCAGGTGATCGGCAACCTGGCCGAGACGATCGCGGGCAAGTTCGACAAGCAGGTCGTGACGAGCGGCGACGATAGCGAAGCGGTCAACAAGCCGGCCTATGCCGAACTGCTCCAACTGACCGGGCAGGGTGTGCTGAAACCGGTGATCGACTCCGTGTTCCCATTCGCGCAGATCGTGGCGGCGCATGCCCGCGTCGACAGCGGGCACAAGCGCGGCAGCGTGGTGGTGAGCCTCCCCTGACGGGACGGGGAGGCGGCGGCGCGCTTCCCTAGCTGGAAAAGCGTTGCCACCTTTCCCGAAAGCGCTCTCGAGATCGGGCGCCGGGCGAGGAGGTCCGGCGCCTTCCCGCGGGTTTTCACGACATGCGCCTTGCTGCCCATCCCTTTGCGGGACCGTTGTTCATGGTCGTCGCCACCTGTTCGTATGTCATCAACGACACGTTGATGAAGCTCGCGACCGTGGGGTTGCCGCCATACGAGGTGCTGACCCTGCGCGGCGTGGCGGCGAGCCTCTGGGGCATTCCCCTGCTGTTCATCCTCGGCTACGGAGCGAAGCTGCCGCTATTGTTCGAGCGGCGGGTGCTGGTGCGCAACCTCGCCGAGCTGGGGGCTATCCTCTGCTACATCATCGCGCTCACCAACCTGCCGATCGCCGACGCCTCGGCGCTGGGGCAGATCACGCCGCTGCTGGTGCTGCTGGGCGCCTCGCTGCTGTTCCGCGAGCGGATCGGCGGGGTGCGGATGGCGCTGATCGGGCTGGGGTTCATCGGGGCGATCATGGTGGCGCAGCCGACGCTGAACGGCATCTCGATCTACGCGGTGCTGGCGCTCGCCAACGCGGTGCTCTGCGCGGTGCGCGACCTCGCTGGGCGCCGGATCGCTGCCGAGGTGCCGGGGCTGATCGTCGCGATGTCGGCGGTGGTGGTGGTGCTGATCGGGGCGGGGGCGATGCACGTCGTCACCGAGCAGTGGGTGATGCCGGGGCTGCACCACGTGCTGCTGCTGCTCGGCTCGGGGCTGTTCCTGATTTCCGGCCACTTCTTCATCTTCATGGCCTACCGCGTCGGGCCGACGGGGGTGGTGGCGCCGTTCTACTACTTCTTCACCTTCTGGGCGGTGCTGTCGGGGCTGATCGTGTTCGGCCAGTTCCCCAATGCGCTGGCGCTCGCGGGCATCGCGCTGGTGGTGGCAAGCGGCCTGACGGTGGTGCTGCTCGACAACCGCAGGCGGAAGCTGGCGCCGGTGGCATAACATTTGATGGGTTCGTAAAGTAAGTGGAGAAAAAAGATGCCGAATGGTGTGGAAATAGGAGATTTGCCCACTTGGATTGCGGCAATACTGTCGATCGCCGCTATTGCTATATCTATATTCACATCTGCTAGGGCCGAACGTATTGCAATGAGGTCCCAGCAGTTTGGCGAGGAAGTCAAAGCCGCTGAGGACCGGTGGCAAAAAGACCAAGATCGACACGGGTCAATTGCTGAGCGCGGCCAAGTTACGATGGAGTGGGGAGGCAGGGTGTTAGCCGTCGTCGCCCAGATGCATCAGGAGATTCAAGTCCGAGGGGGAGCAAGTCCTCAGCCTGCGGCAACTACCCACCTAAGTGCCAGCTTGTCTGGCCTTGTCGATGAAGGGCGCCTTCTTTTTCCTAACGAAGAGCACGAAACATATGGTGTCACCAAGTCGCCAGCGTTTCGAGGCATACGGCAGCAGATTCTCGACGATGCGGTCTATATGCACGACATCTATCGTTTCGGACGTCTTTTTGATGCTCCCGCAGGCGACCATGAGTTCACCGAGATTCGTCGCGATTTTGTTTCGGAACTCCAGGCTAAAGTGAACCCGGAGAGACTGACTATTGAGCGAATGAAGTCATATCGAGAGGCCCAGCTGAACTCGTCCGATTTGTACAGGAAAGCGCAACGCAGTGGTGAGGCCGAACGCTAGCTTGCGCCGCAAGCTGGAGGGCCCAAGTCCGACAAACAGGTCGGCGAGGCTAGACCTCGGCCTTGTTCAGAATTTCGGCCATTCGAGCCCGCCAATCGGGGCCGAGCGCCTCGAACCGCCGGAGCGTGTCGGGGGAAAGATACAACTCGACGTCGATGCAACCATCGTGGGCGGGCTTGCCATCACTTTGCGCGCGTATGCCCGCGGTATCTGCTGTCGGTTTGTCTTCCTTCATGTGCACCTCCGTCCAACTGGTCCGTCAGTCTGACAGCTTGGCAAGAAAAGACAAATCGCCTTCGCTGATAGCTCGATCAGAAGTCTCGATTGGCCGTGGGCGTGGCGATGCGCTAAGCAGCGCGGCTGACTAACGGATGCCGACCCGATGACCCATCTTTCCGTCAATCTCAATGCCATCGCCATGCTGCGCAATCGCCGGTCGGTGCCGTGGCCGAGCGTGACAGGGTTGGCGCGGATTGCGCTCGATGCGGGGGCGGACGGGATCACGGTGCATCCGCGGCCCGACGAGCGGCATATCCGGCGGACGGATGTGTTCGAGCTGGTGGCGCTGCTGCGGCAGGACTATCCGGGGCGCGAGTTCAATATCGAGGGGTATCCGAGCGAGGACTTTTTGACCCTGGTGGAGCGCGCGGCGCCGGACCAGGTGACGTTCGTGCCGGATGATCCGCTGCAATCGACGTCGGACCATGGCTGGGACATCGAGGCGAACCGCGCTCTGCTGGTCCCGGCGATCGAGCGGATGAAGCGGGCCGACATCCGGGTGTCGCTGTTCATCGATGCCGACACGTCGGCGCCGGCAGCGGCCGCGACTGTCGGTGCGGACCGGGTGGAGCTCTATACCGGGCCGTATGGCGGCGAGATGGAACCGGGTTTGGCCGCCGTGCAGCTTGCGGCGCTCAAGGAAACCGCCGATGCGGCGCGCAGCGCGGGGGCGAACGCGCGGCCGGGGCAGGGTGGGTTGCTGGTCAATGCGGGGCATGACCTCAACCTGGTCAACCTGCCGCCGCTGAAGGCGGCTGTGCCCGACCTTGCGGAGGTGTCGATCGGGCATGCGATCACCTCCGATGCGCTGATTTACGGGATGGCGGAGACGGTACGGCGCTACAAGGCGGCGTGCGCTTCAGCTTAGCCACGGCGCTGTCGCGCCGGGCGACGCTATCCTCTTCCGCCAAGGGGGAGGAGGCGCTGGGGCCGGG
>CAMDAL010000427.1 GCA_945888565.1 Devosia equisanguinis
GACGAGGTGCGCGAATTCTTGTCGGGCCGCTGAAGCCGCAGCACCAACTCGATCAGTTGCTCTTTGCTGAGCTGCTGCAAATCACCTCTGTCCATAGCCCCAGAGATTCAGGGATTTACCCCGATGACAAGGGGGTGGGTAATTACGCAACCCGATCAACAACAGCGCGGCGCTCTGCGCCAGCACGAACATCCCAGCCTGCAGAGACAAGGTGCGCTTGCTGCCTGACTTATCCTCAACCTTCATTCTGAAGCTCCGGTGGCCAAGACTTCTGTCCTCGGTGGGCGGCCGGCCATTCTCATCCCGCGGCTGTCAGGGTGAACCTTCAACGTTAACGTCTGATTGAAGTAAACATGCCGGCGGCGGAAGAAATGCCACCGCAGCCGGCAATACCTGTCTCGCTGGGCTGTCGCCGGCTAGAACTCGGCCCAGTCGTCTGCCTTGATCGCCGCGTTGCCACGACTGAGATAGCGCTGCGCTGCTGCCTTCGTGGCGGTAGCTGGCTTGACTGCTTTCCGCGATGACGTGGGTTCGCGGACCGGCATCGCATCGCCGCCTACCGTGAACACCGCCACGATCCGGTCGAGTTCGGCAGCCTGTGACTCGGTCTGCTCAATGGCGGCGTTGGTTTCTTCGACCAGCGCTGCATTGTGCTGGGTCATCTCGTCCATCTGCCGCACAGCGGTGTTGACCTCCTCGATCGAGGAGGCCTGTTCGCGGCTCTGCTGCGCGATACCCTCGAGCAGTTCACGATTGCGACGCAACGCAACGAGCATGGCTTCGAGCTTCCCGGCCGCATCGGCCACCAGCCGCGTTCCACCATTCACTTCGGTGGCGGATTGCTCGATGAGTGATTTCACGTCGGCCGAGGCCTTGGCTGCCGACTGCGCCAGCCGGCGAACTTCCACCGCCACCACCGCAAAGCCGTTGCCGGCCTCGCCCGCCCGCGCCGCCTCGACCGAGGCGTTGAGCGCCAGCAGGTTCGTCTGGAACGCAATGTCGTCGATCAGGCCGATGATGTTGGAGATCATGCCCGAAGACTCGGTGATCCGCCCCATGGCTTCGTTGGCCAGCCGCATGACGGCTCCGCCATCCTCGGCGGCACTGGTCACCTCAGCGGCATTGTTCGACGCGCCAGACGCCCGATCGGCATTGGCGAGTACCGTCTGGGCAAGTTGCTCCATTGCCGCGGAAGTCTGCTCGATCGTTGCCGCCTGCCGTGTTGTCCTCTCCGACAGATCATTGGCGCCGGAGAGAATTTCACCGGTCGCTGTCTTGAGATCGAACGACGTCTTCTTGAGCTGCCCGACGATGTCGGAGAACCGGTCGGCAACCGTATTGGCACTGCCGCTGAGCTTGGCGAACGCTCCCTCGTAGCTACCCGCCATGCGCTGGGTGAGGTCGGCCGCCGCCAGCGCGGCCAGCATGTCGCCTGTCTCGCGGACCGCGCCGTCGACAGTTTCGAGCAGCGCATTGACGCTGCCGGCCAGGTTGTTGATCTCGGCATCGGGGAAGTTCGCTGCCACCCGTGCCGACAGGTCGCCGGCCCGCGCCGCGCCCACCGCGGCACCGAAGGCATCCTGCAGCTCGCCCATCATCGCCTGCCTTGCCTCCGCATCGGCAATGATGCGCTGCGCCTCCGCCTCGGTCATCGTGCGGACCTTCTGCGAGTTGGCGCGGAACACTTCGATGGCCCGCGCCAGATCGCCGAGCTCGTCACGGCGCCTGCCGCTGCCCACCGCCACTTCGAGGTTGCCCTCGGCCAGCGCGGTTGCTGCCCTGGTGAGCCGGCTCATCGGACGGGTTACGTAGAAAACGATCAGAACCGCCAGCCCGATCAGCGCCAGCGCCGCGATTCCAAGCGCGATGACGGCATTCTGCGTCTGCTGGCCAATGATGTCGGCCCGGTGGATGGACAGGTCCCAGGCCATCCCGAAGGCCCCGACCAGCGCCAGGTCCTTGCCGAAATAGGTCGGCACCGCCGAATAGTGGATATCACCCACGGTGCGCGATACGCGCGCCCCTGCCTGCATCGCTTCCTTGGCGGTGGCGGCGGCGAAATCGGAGATAGCGCTGTCATCGCCATGCGCCAGGAGCGTCGCGCCCTGTGCGTCGAGTATGCCGGCACCGGCAAAGCCAAACTGCGGGTTTCCCTGATAGGCGACGAGATCGGGCGTTACCGCGTCCATCTTGCCGAACTTGATGCTACCGGCGTACTTGTTGCCAAGCACATCGATCAGTTCGTTCTGCTGTCCGGCCAGCGTGGTTTCCACCGTGCGCATGGTGCTCAGCGATGACAGCAGCATGGTTAGCGCGACCGCCAGCAGCAGCGCCGCAGCGGCAGGGAGCAGGATCGCGGAAGTGAGCTTAAGGCGTAGTGCCATTGGTCGGACCTCGTACGGGAAGTGATTGGCCCTCGCGGAGAGTCCGCGAGAGCCTCGACTGGCGTAGATTAGAGCATCGAGAGATCGACGCCGGCGGTGATCGAGCCGATCGGCTGCCCGGCCGCATTGGTGATGGTGATGCTGACCTGGCTTTGGTAGGCCTGCGTGCTCTCGTCCTGCTCGATTTCGCCGAGGAACACTGCGTCCGCGCCGACGCTGAAGGTCTTGCTGAACTTGTCCTCGTCGCCCTGCCAGTAGTCGGAGGTCACCGTCGACTGCGCAACGTTGAGCCCAACCGCATCGGTCGCGAAAATCTCGGTGAACAGGCCGGCGCTCTCGTCCTGTGCGGCCGCGAGCATCGTCGAGGCCTCGGTGCCCATAGTGGCGTTGATCAAGGGCTTGTCGGCGGCGTCGACCTCGGCCCGCCACTGCTTGTCGAGCGTATCGATGGTGGCAGCGTCATGGCCAGCTGTCAGGGCATTTTGCGCCTCGATGGCCGCAACGAGCACCGGGTTCTGGGCGATCTCGCGCAGCTTGCCATTGGCCAGTTCGGTCAGCGGCGCGGTGTATTCGTTGTCCTGGGCCAGAGCCGGCTGCGCTCCGAATAGTGCCGCGGCCAGCGCGGCGGCAATGATTAGCCTGGATGTCATGATGGTTCTCCTCTGGGTGGCTTGGCCCGCGGCCTGTCGCCAGTGTTGCCTTGAACTGCGTCCAGTCGTCCGCCTCGATGGCTGCGCGCACCACGGTGATCCGGCCACGGATTCCATGAGCATCCGGCCGCCCTCGTGTAAGGTCCTGCAGGGCAATCTGAAGCCGCCTATCGTGCCGCGTTTCGACGTGGACGGGGGCGAGATGCGAAGGTTGCCGATGAGGAAGATCAAGGATGTATTGCGGCTCCATGCGGCCGGCCGATCC
>CAMDAL010000428.1 GCA_945888565.1 Devosia equisanguinis
CGTCGCTGATCTTGGCGGTCATGGGCAGCTCCTGGCGTGAGGCCGCCATATGACGCAGCCGGGGCATGGACGCAACCCGTGCCCGCGTCACCAGGGCGCCGCGATCTCGATCCCCTCGGCCTCGAGCGCATCCCGCACGCGCCGCGCGATGGCGACCGCCTCGGCATTGTCGCCGTGGATACAGAGCGAGCGCGCCTCGGACTGGATCACCGTCCCATCGATGGCAACGATCTCGCTCGCCCGCGCCAGCCGCACTGCCCGCTCGGCGATGAGGCCAGCATCGTGCAGAACCGCCCCCGGCTCGGAGCGCGGCACCAGCAAGCCGTTCGGCTGGTAGGCGCGGTCCGCATAGGCCTCGCGCACCATCGGAAAGCCCATGGTAGTCGCCACCTCAACCTGGGCGCTCTCATCGAGCGCCAGGATGGCCAGACGGTCGGCGAGGCCGACCACGGCAGCAAAGCACACCGCCGCCACCGAGGCTTCCTCGGCGGCCATGTTGGCGAGTGCCCCGTGCAACTTCACATAGCGGATCGGCACCCCCTCTTCCTCGCCGATCTCCACCAGTTGCCGCACCTGTCCCCGCACCTGCGCGTCCAGTTCCTCGGGCGGCAGCACCAGCCGCCGGCGACCGAAGTTCTCGGGGTCGGCAAAGCTCGGATGCGCCCCCACCGCCACGCCGCGCGCCTTCGCGGCGCGCAGCGCGACATGCATGGTGATCGCGTCGCCGGCATGCCCTCCACAGGCAATGCTGGCCGACGAAACGATCTCCAGCAGCGCCTCGTCGGAGCCCATGCCCTCGCCGAGATCGGCGTTGAGGTCGAACTTCATGGCTTCAGTCCCAGTGCATGTTTCAATGTAACCGGCTCGAACCGCACATCGCTGCCCGGCCGCAGCTGGGCGAAGCGGTCGATATCGGCGGAAACCAGCGTCGCAATACGCGGATAGCCACCAGTTGGCTGGTGATCCCGCATCAAGACGATCGGCGTCCCGTCGCCAAGGATCTGGATATCGCCGGGCACGATGGCGTCGGAGAGCAGCGACAGCACGCGCTGCCCGGTGAACACGCCGCCTGGATCGTCGAGCCGCGTTCCCATCCGATCCATGCGGGCCGAGACGCGGAATGTCGCTTCGACGAACCGACTCCGCGTCGCGTGCTCGAACGTATCGGCATGCAGTCCCCAGATCACCCGGAACGGCCCTTGCCCCTGCGCCGTAGCTCGCGGATGCGGCGCCCGGCTCCGCCCCAGCTCCGGCCCGAACTCCAGCCGGGCCCCGGCCGCCAGCACCCGCCCCAGCCCGGCGATCGAATTGGCGGAGCGGCTCCCGAGCACCACCTCCCCTTCGATCTCCGCCCCGAAGCGCAGATAGCCCCAGTTTCCCCAGGTCCCCGGCCGGATATCGACCGCATCGCCCGGCTTGAGCACGACCCGAGCGGGCCAGGTGACTGACTTGCCGTTGAGGCTCAGCACGTAGTCGCCGCCGTCGGCTGCCATCGAGAGCGGACCGCGTTCCTGGACGAACGCCAGGCCTGACGTAAACTCGATCGCCGTAGACCCGGCCCCACCCAGCCACAGCCCGGCCCGCTCGAACGCGGCCCGATCCATCGGCCCGGAGGCGCTGATGCCGTGTGCGAGCCACCCGGGCCGCCCCGCATCCTGCAGCGTCGTCAGCGGCCCCGCCCGGGTCATCCGTATGGTGCTCACCCCGCAACCTCGAAGCGCACCATGTCTCCTGCCGCCAGCCGGGTCGGCGGCGCAACCGACGGATCGAAGTTCCGGAACGCCGTCCGCCCGATCACGTGCCAGCCAGTGGGAATGTCGGTGGAGGTAATGGCCGTCTGCCCGGCCGCGAACAGCACCGTCCCCGCCGGCACACGGCTTCGCACCGCGGCCCGCCGCGGCACGCGCAGCGCTTCGGCATGAAATCCCAGATAGACGAAGCCCGGCGCGAAACCCGTCGCCAGCACCCGCAGCGGCTGAGCACAGTGCATCGCCACAAACGCGCTACGGCTCACCCCGACGATCGCCGCCACTTCGTCGAGGTCCTCCCCGGCGAACTCGACAGTCACCGAGTGCACCCGCCCGTCGACCGCATCGGCCTCCGGCCCGGCGACCAGCAGCCGGACCTCTCCCGCCAGCCGCTCGAACTCCACTATCGAGGGCACGTACCGGATAAGTACCGAGGCCAGGTTAGGCACCACCTCGACCACCCCAGGGAGGCGCGCCGCCTCTACCTTTGCCACAAAACCGACCGCCCGCCGATTCGCCGCCTCGGACAATGTCGTGGCAAAGCGCATCAGCAGCCCATGGTCGCCAAGCGGCATGATGAGGGGAAGCGGGGCGGGGTCGTCGCTCATCGTCACTCCGGGGGAGATCTCGCTCCTAGCACGATGCCCCGCGGCAAAAAACGCCTTCCCCCAACCTGATCGCGGCGATAATCCATCCGGCATGACCATCCCCGGCACACCCATCCTCGTCGAAGGCCACGCTATCGTCTCGTCCGACGGCATGATTGCCGATGCCACCGGCGCCATGCCGCCCGAGCTGCGCAACGATGCCGACTGGCGGCTGTTCCAGGCCGCGCTCGATCGGTCGGCGCTCGTCGTGCTCGGTCGGATCGGCCACGCCCGTCATCCCAACCCAGGCCGCCGTCGACTGGTGCTGACCCGCGCGGTGGAGACCCTGCAATCAGATCCGACCGATCCGCTGGCGAGTTTATGGAACCCGTCCGGCATCGACATTACCGAAGTCGTCGCCCGTCTCGGCATCAACGAGGGCACCATTGCCGTAACCGGTGGTACAGGAGCGTTCGACCATTTCCTGCCCTTCTACGACCGCTTCGTACTGGCAGAAGTTCGTGGCCTATACATGCAAAATGGCACGCCCTGCTTCACCAAAGGGCACCCGAGGTTCGTGTTTCCGGGCGCCGGACTCGAGGCGCGGGACATGCAGGCGATCGACCGCGGCGTCATCCAGACCCACTGGGTTCGCGCGGTGAAATCTGGACAGGCGCCAACCTAGAAGCTAAACGCTGCGCAACGGGTAGGTGGCAGAGCGGTTGATTGCTCCGGTCTTGAAAACCGGCGAACGTGAAAGCGTTCCGGGGGTTCGAATCCCTCCCTACCCGCCACTTTCTCTTTGCAAACTCACCACCCTGCCCGATGAGCGTCGAAATTCCTTTTGGTTTCAAAGGGGTTTAACGACGCCATGCGAACTGCTGAGACTGCGCGGGCGCAGAAAATCAGTCTGAGAAGGCCCGCAGTCTCATTCCGACCGAACCTTGCCCAAA
>CAMDAL010000429.1 GCA_945888565.1 Devosia equisanguinis
AGAAACCTGGTCGAGCGATGCTTCTCAAAGCTCAAGCATAGCCGTCGCCTAGCCACACGTTACGATAAGACCGCCGATAGCTTCCTCGGCTTCGTTCTCGTTGCTTCAATCCGGTTGTGGGTCAGGCACTTTGTCCACACGACCTAAGGTAGAAGCCATGCCTTTCGCCCGGATATCCGCGGCGAAGTGTCTGACTGCGCCCAGCTATGGCGAGAGAATTCGTAGCCACGGAGGGCCTCGCCGCTGCGGCTCTGGACGCTGCACAAGGCAGGTCCACGAGTCGCGGTCTCAAACCTGACGCGGGGTGCGAAACTTTCGGGACTAAGCCCTTGACTAAGCGGCCGCCCTCGACGCGGGCCGATAGACAGCAGCTTCAAACGCCCGCTTCGGTCAAATACTGTGATATGGTAGGAGAGGTTCTATCATCTGGACAGGGGAGGCAGCGTGATGATGGATGATCTGAATTCGAGAGGCGCAGTTGAGCTTGCAGCGATGATTGCGACGCGAGAGGTGCGCGCAGTGCGCGCGGCGGATGTAATCGATGCTTATTTAGCGCGCATCGAAGCAGTAAACCCGGCCGTCAACGCGATCACCACGACGCTTGCCGACAGTGCACGTAGCGCCGCAGCCGAGGTAGACAGGGCGCTTTCTGCAGGAGAGAAGCTCGGGCCGCTTGCGGGAGTGCCTTTCACTGTCAAAGAGAACATCGACGTCGCCTGTTCTTCAACCACTTGGGGTGTGGCCGCGATGGCCGGCCAGATCGCCTCAACTGATGCTCCCCTCGTTGCGCGGCTTCGCGAAGCTGGCGCAATCCCTTTCGCCCGCACCAACATGCCGGATTTTGCCTTCCGCTGGGATACGGAGAGCAGCGTCGCCGGGCGCACCTACAACCCGTGGGATCCAACGCTGACGCCCGGTGGTTCGTCGGGCGGCGATGCAGTAGCACTGGCGACCGGCATGACGCCCCTTGGTATCGGAAACGACCTTGGCGGCTCATTGCGAGTTCCCTCCCAAATGTGCGGCACCGCCGCGATCCGTCCGTCGCGCGGCCGCGTGGCTGACGCGCAGGTGACAGCTCCGCCGCAGTCGCTGGCGATCCAGAACACGAACACCCACGGGCCAATGGCCCGCCGCGTGGCCGACCTGCGCGCTGCCCTGCGGATCATGAGCGCGCCAGACGCTCGGGATCCACGTTGGGTGCCGGCACCTCTGACGGGACCGACACTCGCCAGCCCCATACGTATCGCAGTGGTGCGGAATCCACTTGGGGCAGGCATCGACTCACATGTCGCGGCCGGTGTCAGCCGGGCGGCAGACTGGCTGTCGAACGCCGGATACGAGGTAGTCGACGCCGAGCCGCCGATGATCGACGAAACCAGGCAGGCTTGGGTCGATGCCATCTGGAGCGACATGCAGGTTCTTTGGCCCCAGATAAAGGTGGTGTCCGGCACCGGTATGGTCAGCTTTGTCGAAGCGGTGATCGCCAGTGGGCTTTTCAAGCCTATGGACCAAGCAGAGGGACTGGAAACCTGGATCGCCATTCACAAGCTTGGCGGCGCGTGGTCCGAGTTCCTTGCTGCCCATCCCATCATTCTTTCGCCAATCAGCTGCGAGAGACCTTGGACGATCAACGACGACATCAAACGCGTCACCGAGATCTCCCACTCGATGCGCATGGTTGGACCGGTCAACATCCTCGGCCTGCCCTCGGCGGCAGTCCCTGTCGGTGCAGATGAGGGACTACCCCAGGGTGTTCAACTAATCGGCCGCAAGTTCCGCGAGGACCTGCTTCTCGACGCAGCCCAAGCCATCGAGGATCGCGCGCCCGTGCTGACGCCGATTGATCCGAAGGGCCGTGAATAATTCAGCGGGGATATCAGGCAGGGGACCGCAGGCTTCAAAGGCTGTTTTGAAGAAGCTGCGACCAGATAGCGAGGCGCAGTTAGGGGCGTAGCGGAATGGGGCTTCGTGCCCGTCCAGCGCGGACGATGTCGATGATCTCTGCCGCCAGCCAGCCATCTTCAAAGGTGGGGTAGAAGCCATGGGTTTCGCCCCGGATATCCGCGGCGAACTGTCTGACCAGCGTATTCCAGTCACGCTGAACGGCATCCTCGACCCGCGCCTCGGTTTCGTCGCCGCTTTGCGAAACGCTCAACTGCTCCCAGTTGTCGCGCTTGAAGTCGTAGTGGTGCACTTGTGAAGGACTGTTGCCGCCCGTCAGCACGAAAGTCCCCTTTGTTCCGCAGAGGGTCAGGGTTTCGTCTTCCCGGCTTTTTGACGTGAGGCTGGCATCGAACCGAGCGGTCACTTCCCCACCCGTCGGCAATGCAAGCTCGAGGATCACCGCGTAAACGGTGTCTGCGTCGGCTGGTCGCCAGCGTGTTGGATCGGTCTCGTCCACGTCCGTGATCGGGCGGAACAATTCGCGGAAGTCGTGGATCGGGGGAGCCACGGGCGCCCTGTTTATGAAGGATCGAGCCTCGCCCGCGACATGCGCTGGTGTGCCTCCAGTCAGGCGCAGCACCTGAGCCAGTTTGTGAGTGAAGAGATTGTTCAGCATGCCGCCACCCTGGCTGAGCTCGTGAAACCAACTGTGGGCGAACGGGAAAGACACCCCGAAATGCGCAGAGGTCTCCAGGCTGGCGAGCGTTCCAATTCGGCCATCGGCTAGCAGGTCTCGCACGAGGGCGATGGCCGGCGAGAGGCAACTTGTCGCACCATAGGCGTGCTTCACTCCAGCGCCGACAGCGGCCGTCAGCATGGTTCGTGCCGCTGCCGCATCCACTCCGAGGGGCTTCTCGCAGAAGACGTTGCAGCCCAGTTCCGCAGCAGCCACCGCTACATCCGCGTGTGGTCCAGCAGGGGTAGCAATAGCCACAATATCCGGTCGTAACTCTTGTATCGCGCTGCGCCATTCCACACGCACGGCCGGGATGCCGAGTTTCTGCGCTAAGGCTTGGGTTGGGACAGGGCTTCGACCACAAAGAGCTGCCACCTCCACTCCGGCTGTCCGCAGCGCCACACAATGACCTTCGGCCGCCCAACCCGACCCGATCACCATCGCCTTCAACTGCATGATCACGATCCTTACGAACAGAATGGCGCCTGGGTGTAACGTCTCAGTGCGCATTCCACGGCATCCGGCCATCCATTCCACGAGCATCCGGCCGGCCGTTCCATGAACATCCAGCCACCCTCGTGAGGGGCCTGCAGGGCTTCTCTTCATTCTGGATTTCAGTGTCCGCAGTCAAGGGTGTTGGTGGCGCGGAG
>CAMDAL010000430.1 GCA_945888565.1 Devosia equisanguinis
CGCAATCTGATCGAACGCTTCTTCAACAAACTCAAACACTTCAGGCGCATCGCCACACGCTACGACAAGCTCGCCCGAAACTTCCTCGCAGCCGTCATGCTCGCTTCAGTTCGTATCCAAATGCGCGCTTATGAGTCCACTACCTAGCCCGCGGGGTAGGCGCTGAGGTGTTCGTGGACGATCCACCAGTGATCGTCCACGCGCTTGAGCACCGTCGTTCCGCGCCCCGAGCCTGAAAGCGGCCGGCCGTCCCGTAGCGTCCGCCAGTTGAAGCGATAGGTGCAGGCGGCGCTATTGGCATCTTCGGCGATCCATTCGAGCCGGTCGAGCCAGTAGTGCTCGTCCGGCCCCATGACTGCCCATGTTGCCTCGAATGCCGCCCGGATCGCTGCGATGCCGACATGGCTGCCACTGGTGAACCAGAACGTCGCATCCGGCGCGATGATATCGGTGAGCAGGTCGAAGTCCTGCCTGTTTATACGATCAGTGTAGGCGGCGATGGCGTCCCGGGCACTCATCGGAGCCTCAAAGCGCTAACCTGCGGCCTTTCGTGGTGTTCCGCGACCTGCACCATGGTTCCCGTACGCTTCGATGATCCCTCGCTCCACGAGGCTCGCCATGTATTTGCGAGTGCCGAAATGCCCGGCGACCAGGGCCGGTACTGCGTGATCAGCGTCCAGTTTCTCCCAGTGGAGACCATATCCAGTGCCGATGACTTCGACTTCGGCGATTTCATCGTCGGTGGCATTGGCAAGTCCCTGTGCCAGGCGCGCCGGGAACGAGAACGTCGCAGTGTGCTTGAGTACGACAACGAGCAGGCCGGTCTTTCTGTCGTAATAGGCCGATGTCGCACGCGCTTCCCGATCGTCCGCGATACGACCACGTTCCTCGGCGGCGGCGATCTCTTCGTCAGTGATGTCAGTCATGTAGTTCGCTCCACATCTGCAGAAGCATGTCCTGGTTGCTGGCGACAGCTTCCAGGGCCTTCCGAACGTCGCCGGCTTTCATCCCGCGCACGTTGAGGACGCGCGGCTTTCCGCCGGCCACCAGCTCGATCTTTACCTCGCCATCGCCGGCCACGTGGACGTGCGGAGGGGGATGGTCAAACTGATAGATGACGACCCGGAGGCCATAGGCGCGGAGGATCGTGATCATGGCCGAAGGCTAGACGATGCAGGCAACCTTTGCCAGCCGTCACTCCGGCAGCGAGAACTGCAGCAGCAGGTTGCGCTGCCAGTCGTTGAAGTTGTTGTCGGAGACCATGGTGATGCGGGTCGAGCCGTCGGGGGCGGTGTGGACGGCCAGGGCTTCCATGTTGTCGATATCGCCGCCGGTGCTTTCGAGCAGCGTCTCGCCCTCCAGCACCGCGCCCGGCTTCACCTCGGCGGCGGGGATGCGGGCGAGGCGCATCCGGAAGGCGATCAGGGCCACGCCGCGCTCAAGCACCAGCAGGTCGCCATTGGGCAGGAAGGCGCAGTCGGTGGGATTGGTGCCGATGCCGGGCACATAGCTGATCGGGCCGGTATCGGCCTTGCCGAGCATGTAGCCGCGCCGATTGCCGACGTCGTCGAGGATGCCCTCCGAGATCAGCAGGGTGGAGCCGGCGACGGCCGAGGCGGGCGGGGCGATGCAGATGGCCTCGAGCGTCTCGTTGGTGCGGGTGTCGGACAGCCATTTCGGGATCGGGATTTCGCGGGCCGGGCCCTGCGGCCGGCCATCGGCGAGCTCGAAATCGGCGACGCGGGTCAGGTTCTCGAAGCCCACCCGCACGGCGCTCGGCACACCGTCGCGATAGACCACCGCCAGCGATTCCGAGTCGCGGGCAAATGCCCGGGGCAGTTCGGCGCCTCTCGAGTTCTGCAGTGGCTCGATGGTGACGCCGATCAGGCTCGCGACCCGTCCGGCCTCGTCGTAGATCAGCTGACCCGAAATGAAGTTGCCGCGATCGGATACCAGCACCACCTTCTGGTCGTCGGAGATGAAACCGAGGCCAGACAGGCCGCCGAACGTATCGATCGGGCTCTGCATCTCGATGCCGCCGCGCCAGACCAGCCCCTGCACCCGCTCTCCGGCATTGGCGGACATGAAGCGCGCGACCGGCAGCGAGGTGATGGCAAGATCCTCGGCCTCGGCCCGCTTGCTGAGCGTGCTGCTCACGCCCGCGCCGACGGCAAGGATCAACAGCGCGGCGCCGAGGATGCGGGTGGCGCGACGCGGGTCAGTCATCCGTACCGACTCTTGCGGCGGGTGCCGGGAGCTTCCTCGTCGAACAGGGCGGCCAGTTCGTCGGTGAGGGCGCCGGCCAGTTCCTCGGCATCGAGCAGGGTGACGGCGCGGCGATAGTAGCGCGTCACGTCATGGCCGATGCCAACGGCCACCAGTTGCACCGGCGAGCGGGTTTCGATCTCTTCGATCACCTGGCGCAAATGGGCCTCGAGGTAATTGCCAGCGTTGACGCTCTGGGTCGAATCGTCGACCGGCGCGCCATCCGAGATCACCATCAGGATGCGGCGATTTTCAGTCCGACCCAGCAGCCGCTTGTGCGCCCATTGCAGCGCCTCGCCGTCGATGTTTTCCTTGAGCAGGCCCTCGCGCATCATCAGCCCGAGGTTGCGGCGGGCGTGACGCCACGGCTCGTCGGCGGCCTTGTAGATGATGTGGCGGATGTCGTTGACGCGGCCGGGGTTGGGCGGACGCCCCGCCTCGAGCCAGGCCTCGCGTGACTTGCCGCCCTTCCAGGCACGGGTGGTGAAGCCGAGGATTTCCACCTTCACGCCGCAGCGCTCCAGCGTGCGGGCGAGGATGTCGCCGCAGATCGCCGCGATGGTGATCGGGCGGCCGCGCATCGAACCGGAATTGTCGAGCAGCAGGGTCACGCAGGTGTCGCGGAAATCGGTATCGCGCTCGACCTTGAACGAAAGCGCCTGCAGCGGGTCGGTGACCACGCGAGTCAGCCGCGCTGTATCCAGCAGGCCTTCCTCGAGGTCAAACTCCCAGCTGCGGCTCTGCTGCGCCATCAGCCGGCGCTGCAGCTTGTTGGCGAGCCGCGCGACGGCGCCGGCCAGATTCTCCAGCTGCTTGTCGAGCAGGGCGCGGAGCTGGTCGAGTTCCTCGGGCGGGCAGAGGTCCGGAGCGCGGACGACTTCATCGAATTTCTGGGTGAAGACCTTGTAGTTGAAGGCGTTGGTGAACTCCTTCGCATTGGCGCCGGGCGGCGGCGGATTGGGCATGTCCTCGCCCGATTCCGACCTGTCGTCGTCCTCGCTCT
>CAMDAL010000431.1 GCA_945888565.1 Devosia equisanguinis
CTGCTGCTGGCGGCCTGGGCCGCGCCTTGGCCGGGCGCGATCGAGGTGCAACTGGCGGCAACCGGGGCGTCGGTCGCGCGACTGACGCGGCCGGCGGCGCTGGGGGAACTGGTGTCGGCACTGGCGACGGGGCCGCTGAACCTGTGGGACCGACAGGCGCTGACGGTGACGCTCTTCGGCGGGCACCTTGCCGATGTCGATGAGGCGGCGGCGCTGGCGGGGAGCAACCGGATTGCGGTCGAGACGGACGCGGGCTGGGAGGTGATCGGCTTTGCCGGGGCCGAGCTGGTTTCGGCCGGGACATATCGGCTGACGCGAATGTTGCGCGGGCAGGGCGGCACGGCGGTCGGGACCGCCGCGGCCGGGGGGCGGGTGGTGGTGCTAGACGACGCGGTGGCGGTGCTGCCGGTTGAGCCGGGCTGGGCCGGCGATACGCTGGCGCTGCGGGCCTTTGCCGGGCGGCGCGATGCCGAGGGCACGGCGTTTGCCGCCGAGGTCGAACTCGGGCCGCTGGTGCCGCTGGCGCCGGGGCATCTGCGGGCGGTGCGCGATGGTTTGGGCGACGTGGCGCTGGGCTGGGTGCGGCGGTCGCGGGCCGATGCGGGCAGCTGGGCGGCGGTCGAGGTGGGGCTCGACTATGGGCCCGAGGCGTATCGGGTGACGATCTTCGACGGGGCGGCGCCGGTGCGGGAGTTCGAGGTTTCGGCCCCTTCGGCGAGCTATCCGGCGGCGTCGCAGGTCGCCGATTTCGGGGTGCTGCCAGCGGGCTTCGACTATGCCGTGAGCCAGCTCGGCGCCGAGTTCGGCCAGGGGGCCGCCGCGACGGGGGCGTTCAGTGCGTAAGACGGTCTTCGATGGGATCGGCCAGCAGCTTCAGGCGGCGCGGGCACGGTTCCTCACATCCATCATCACATCCAACCTGAGGAGTTTTCTGATGAATCTCAACCTTCTCGACGGCTTCAAGACCTACATCGTCGCCACTGCCATGGTGCTGGCCGCCCTCGGCCAGCTCGTCGGCGTCGACATCCCGAGCTTCGACGGCCACGCGGCGGGCCAACTGCTGATGGAGGGGCTGGCAATCCTGTTTTTGCGCAGGGGGATGAAGAGTGCCTGATGGCACTTAAAAGGGCTGCGAACCAGCCCGCCACGACAGGCTCTACCATAACTGGTTGATCAGGCGTTGGGTGTAGCCACCAGCCCTTGACTCCAATGACCGAGCTAAGGATGGTCGCGTCCGATCTCTGGGCGCGACAAATTGTCATTCGCTACTCAACGTCAGAAATACATTCATCGCGCCTACGAGGCGCGCCAAGCTACTGAACAGTTGTTGCCGAGCGAACTGGGACTGAAATTCAGCACCTCAGAGTGGAGTGGACGTACTTTCGAGTCGCTTCGTTCTCAGTGGGGCGGGTCAGTCTTTGATTGGGAGAAGATTGATGACGCCACCAGGGAGCCGTCTCGGCTTGATGTCGCTGTGTGGGTCGGCGATCGGCTCTGTTGCCTCATGGTCGCCACTCTTGGGGGAGAGGCAGTAACCCTGCGCTGGGTTGAAGGTGATCCGCGACCGGACTGCCCACTCAAGGGTCTGAGGTTGCTGATTGCGCTCGACCTGGTCACAAACTATGCTCAGGCAAACGGACGGAATGAGATCCGGGCGGAGCCAATCAATTCCGCGATGGTTAACCTTTTTGAAGCAGATTATGGCTTCAAGGCTGCAAAACCGAAGCGCGGCACGCCATATTGGTGGAAGCAGGTCTAGAGATGAACGCGTTCGCACGTTTTAAGAAATGGGGGTCGCAGGCTGTTCGGTTAGTTCCGAAGGCCCCGCCTCAGCATGAACGTGTCTGTGCTGCTCCCCGCAGGATGACAGGGTTTCTGGCTACACTGACACCCGAACAGCGTGAACGTGCGCTGGCATATCGTGGCGACGATACTTTCGGCGACGAAGCCCTTAAGTCGAAGAACTGAGCAGTGGTTGGAGTCGCATCAGCGACAGCGAACTCTCCGTTCATCCCATATTCAGCCGCCTCCCCTCATAACCGTCCCATGAAAAACCAAATTGCAGCTTTGATCGCGGCCGCGGTGCTGGCGGGGGCGGTGGGGATGGGTGTTGTCCCGGCCTCCGCGCAGGATGGGCGTTGCCTTGATCGTCGCGAGATCCAGGAGAAGATCGACACTGGTGAACTCGTCCAGTTGAGCCAGGCGATGGACCGGGCGGGGGTCGAGGGGAAGATCATTTCCTCGGCGCTGCAGGTCTGCGAAGTGGGCGGCCAGTGGCAGTGGCGGGTCAACGTCATGGATTCTTCGGGCGAAAGCCGTCCGGTGACCTTGCCCGCGCAGTAACAGACGCACTAGAACTTAGGCTTGGCGAGACAAGCGCATCGGTCTGCCGGGGCAGCGATGCGCGAAAAGACCTGCCGGGCGGCTACAGGGGACTTGTCTATGCGTATTCTCGTCGTTGAGGACGACACCAATCTGAACCGGCAGCTCAAGGAAGCGCTGACGGAGGGCGGCTACGTGGTCGACGTGGCGTTCGACGGCGAGGAAGGCCACTTCCTCGGCGACACCGAGCCCTACGATGCCATCGTGCTCGATATCGGCCTGCCGCAGATGGACGGGCTGTCGGTGCTCGAGGAGTGGCGCCGCTCCGGCAAGAAGACGCCGGTGCTGCTGCTCACCGCCCGTGATCGCTGGAGCGACAAGGTGCAGGGCATCGATGCAGGCGCCGACGATTACGTGGCAAAGCCCTTCCACATGGAAGAGGTGCTGGCCCGGGTGCGGGCGCTGGTGCGCCGGGCAGCCGGGCAGGCGAGCAACGAGATCAGCGCCGGGTCGGTGCGGCTCGACGTGAAGGCCGGCAAGGTGACGGTGGACGGGCACTCGGTGAAGCTGACCAGCCACGAACTGAGGCTGCTGAGCTACCTGATGCACCACAAGGGCAAGGTGATCTCGCGCACCGAACTGACCGAGCACCTCTACGACCAGGATTTCGACCGGGATTCGAATACCATCGAAGTGTTCGTCGGACGGTTGCGGAAGAAGCTGCCGGAGGATTGTATCCAGACGGTGCGCGGGCTCGGCTACCAGATCGCGGAAGACTGAGGGGGCGGGTTAGTTGACCTCCTGTCATGCCTAGAATTCGTTGCTGCCCCCTCCACCGCCTTGGGCGGTCCCCCTCCCCCGCAAGCGGGAGAGGATCGATGTGGGCACGCCCTCGCA
>CAMDAL010000432.1 GCA_945888565.1 Devosia equisanguinis
GCAATCTGATCGAACGCTTCTTCAACAAACTCAAACACTTCAGGCGCATCGCCACACGCTACGACAAGCTCGCCCGAAACTTCCTCGCAGCCGTCATGCTCGCTTCAGTTCGTATCCAAATGCGCGCTTATGAGTCCACTACCTAGGGCAGAACGGGCCGTCCGCTGCGGTGGTCTTACGAAATCTCGCCTGCTATGAAGGCCGGGAACCAGCCCTCGTGCGCGGCGCGCAATTCGCTCAGCGGGATCGCGCGGGCTTCGCCCAACGTCAGGCTGTCGCCACCGGTGGTGCCGATCCACGGGGCAAACACCCCGGCGTAGGGGTAGACCTCGTCGTAGAAGGTCTGCAGCGCGTCCTTCTTCATCGTGACGAGGTAGCGGCCCTGGTCCTCGCCGAAGAACAGCGGCAGCGGGTCGCCGCCGTCGAGCTGGTTCACCACCGCGCCGATGCCGCCGGCCATCGCCATTTCGGCGAGGCCGACCGCGAGGCCGCCGTCGGAGAGGTCATGCACCGCGGTGGCGATGCCGTCGCGGATGAGGATGCGGACGAGGTCGCCGACCTTCTTTTCGTGGTCGAGGTCGACCGGCGGCGGCGTGCCGTCCTTGCGGCCGAAGATCTGCGACAGGTAGATCGACTGGCCGAGGTGCGTACCCCACCAGTCCGGCGCGCCGAACAGCAGGATCGCCTCGTCCTCAGCGGCGAAGCCGACGCGCGCCATCTTGCTCCAGTCGGGGATCAGGCCGACGCCACCGATGGTCGGTGTCGGCAGGATGCCGCGGCCGTTGGTCTCGTTGTAGAGCGAGACGTTGCCCGAAACGATCGGGAAGCCCAGCGCCCGGCAGGCATCGCCGATGCCCTTCACCGCGTGCACCAGCTGGCCCATGATCTCGGGCCGCTCGGGGTTTCCGAAGTTGAGGTTGTCGGTCGCGGCCAGCGGATCGGCACCGGTAGCCGTCAGGTTACGCCAGCACTCGGCGACCGCCTGCTTGCCACCCTCGTAGGCGTCCGCCTCGCAATAGCGCGGCGTCACGTCCGACGAAAATGCCAGGGCCTTGGTCGGATGCCCCTCGACCCGGATCACGCCCGCGTCGCCACCCGGGCGCTGCAGCGAATTGCCCTGGATCAGCGTATCGTACTGCTCGTAGACCCAGCGGCGCGACGATAGCGCGGGCGAGCCGAGCAGGCGCAGCAGCGCTTCGGCGATATCCATCTGCGGGATGTCGTCGGCGGCGAGTGGGGCAGGCGGGATCGGCGCCACCCATGGCCGGTCGTACTCAGGGGCTTCGTCGCCGAGGTCCTTGATCGGCAGGTTGGCGACTTCCTCGCCCTTCCACATCACGCGGAAGCGCAGGTCGTCGGTGGTGTAGCCGACGGTGGCGAAATCGAGCTCCCACTTCTCGAATACGGCGCGGGCTTCCGGCTCCTTCTCGGGATGCAGCACCATGAGCATGCGCTCCTGGCTTTCGGACAGCATCATCTCGTAAGGCGTCATCGCGTCTTCGCGGACCGGCACGTTGTCGAGGTTGAGCTCGATGCCGAGGTCGCCTTTGGCGCCCATCTCGACGGCCGAGCAGGTCAGCCCCGCAGCGCCCATGTCCTGGATGGCGATCACCGCGCCCGTCGCCATCAGCTCGAGGCAAGCCTCCAGCAGGCGCTTCTCGGTGAAGGGGTCGCCGACCTGCACGGTCGGGCGCTTCTCCTCAATGTCGGCGCCGAACTCGGCCGAAGCCATCGGCGCGCCGCCGACGCCGTCGCGCCCGGTCTTGGCGCCGAGATAGACCACCGGCAGGCCGACACCCTCGGCCTTGGAGTAGAAAATCTTGTCGGTGTCGGCGAGGCCGGCCGCGAAAGCGTTGACGAGGATGTTGCCGTTATAGCGCTCGTCGAACTCTACTTCGCCGCCGACTGTCGGCACGCCGAAGCTGTTGGCGTAGCCACCGACCCCGGCCACGACGCCCGACACCAGGTGCTTGGTCTTTTCGTGATCCGGGGCGCCGAAGCGCAGCGCGTTCATCGCCGCCACCGGCCTTGCGCCCATGGTGAACACGTCGCGCAGGATGCCGCCCATGCCGGTCGCCGCGCCCTGGTAGGGCTCGATGAAGCTCGGGTGGTTGTGAGACTCCATCTTGAACACGATGGCCTGCCCGTCGCCGATATCGACGACGCCGGCATTTTCGCCCGGGCCCTGGATCACCCGCTCGCCGGTGGTCGGCAGGGTGCGCAGCCACTTCTTGGAGCTCTTGTACGAGCAGTGCTCGTTCCACATCGCCGAGAAGATGCCGAGCTCGGTATAGGTTGGTACCCGCCCGATCAGGTCGAGGATCTTCTGGTACTCGTCCGGCTTCAGCCCGTGGTCGGCAACCAGCTGGGGCGTGATGGCGATATGGTTGTTGAACGTCATCAGGGGAATCCGGGAATGGGGGCCGTGCGCACGCTATAGAGCGTTCGTGGCTTCAGGGAAACCACTCCACCCGTTCACCCCCGGATTTGTCTGCCTCGGATTACCGGCCGCAGCCGGCCCTAACCCTTGTAGCCGCACTGCACCGCGGACTGCGTCCCCGGCTGCGTGAGGTAGACTGCTCCATCCAGCGCCTCGCCGCGATAGCCGGCGAACGGGCCGCTGCCGAAGTCGATACGGCCATCGAGGAAGTAATCCATCTCGCCGCGTGCCCCGGTCCCATCCTGGTAGCTGCCGTCGTTGTTGATGACGACGTCGATAAACAGGTAGTTGCCGTTGGCCCAGCACTCGTATTTCCCGACGAACAGCCGGCGGTCGTCGGAGGTCACGATGGCGCCCTCGGATGCTGCCTCGAGCATGAAGGCGGCCCACCAGTCGTCGTGGGTGATGCCGTCAATCTTGCCCTGGGTGCGACAGGCGCTGCCGTTGACCTCGGTGACAGTCAGGCGCTTTCCCCCCGGGGTGAGCACGTCCTGCCCCACTACGCAGGTTTGCATCGCCAAAGCTGGAGCACTCATCATTAGAATAGCAAGCAATGCCAGGCCGATCAGACGCATCTACATCTCCGTGTTTTGACGTATTACGTCGCCCACCGAAGTATAAATGCAAGGGGTTAGCTGACGCGCCACCCTTGTTATGGCGACGATTTCTCCCCGCTGGGCAGCGCGGCGAGGCTGGAGTTGTAGTATTGCGGATTGCCGGTGACTTCGTCGCCGAGCCAGTCAGGGCGCTCGAAGGCCGCGGTGGGGCTGTCGA
>CAMDAL010000433.1 GCA_945888565.1 Devosia equisanguinis
TCCTCGATCGCCGCGGCTATTCGCAAGCGCTGATCGACGAGCACGTGCTGCCGATGTGCGCCGCCATCTGGTCGACCAGCTCGGCCCAGATTCGCGACTACCCGATGCGGTCATTCCTGCGGTTCTTTTCTAGCCACGGGCTGCTGCAGGTCTTCAACCGCAAGCAGTGGCGCACCGTGAAGGGCGGCAGCCGCTCCTATGTGGATGCACTGCGGCTGGAGATGGCCGGTCACGTCCGTATTCGCGGTGCCGCGGAGCCGGTCACCCGCACCGGCGGGCTGGTTGCCGTGCGCGGCGCGGATGGTGAGCTCGATACCTTCACCGACGTGGTGATCGCGGCCCATGCCGACGAGGCGCTGGGGCTGCTGGCCGACCCCACCGCTACCGAGCGCCATGTGCTCGGGGCGTTCAAGTACACCGACAACCTCGCGGTGCTGCATGACGATCGGGCGCTGATGCCGAAGCGTCGGGCGACGTGGGGCAGCTGGAACTACATGGGGGCGCGCGGCGACGATGGCAGCACGCCGCTCTGCGTCAGCTACTGGATGAACCGGCTGCAGTCGCTGGAGACGAGCCGCCAGCTGTTCGTGACGCTCAATCCGGTGCGTCCGCCGCGGCATACCATCGCCGCTTTCGAATATACCCACCCGCTGTTCGATGCGGCGGCGCTCGGCGCGCAGGACCGGCTGCACGAGCTGCAGGGCGACCGCAACACCTGGTTCTGCGGCAGCTATTTCGGCTACGGTTTCCACGAAGATGCGCTGCAGTCGGGGCTTGCCGTAGCCGAGGCACTGGGCGCGCCGGCGCCGTGGGCGAAGCAGCCGCATCGGATCGCTCGCGCTGTTCCGCGCGTCACCGAGCCCGCTGCATGAGATCGGCGATCTACACCGGCAGCGTTATTCACACGCGGCTGCGCCCCCGGCGCCACCGCCTACGCTACCGTGTGTTCTCGCTGCTGCTCGACCTCGACGAACTGGAAACGCTCCGCTCGAAAGTGCTGGGCGTCGAGCGGGCGGGATTGCTGGGGTTTCGCGCCAGCGACCATGGTGACGGGATCACGCCGCTGCGGGAATGGGCCGCTCAGCGGCTCGCCGAGGCCGAAATAGACTGGGATGGCGGACGGATCGAACTGCTGTGCTATCCGCGCATGCTGGGCTTCGTGTTCAACCCGCTGACGGTGTGGTTCTGCCGCGACCAGTCGGGCGAACTGCGGGGTATCCTCTACGAGGTCCACAACACGCATGGCGAGCGGCACACCTACGTGCTGCCGGCGCACCTCGTCGATGGCGAGGTGAGGCACCGGGCGCCGAAGTCGTTCTTCGTGTCGCCGTTCATGCCGCCTGAATGCCTCTACCGTTTCCGTATCGCTCCGGCCGCTGACGAGGTGATCGTCTCGATCCACGAGCATGATGCCGAGGGGCCGCTGCTCTCTGCCTCGTTCACCGGCGAGCGCCAGCCCCTGACCGATCGCGCACTGCTCGGGCTTCTGGTCCGCTATCCGCTGATGACGCTGAAGGTAGTGGCCGGCATCCACTGGGAGGCGATCAAGCTGCTCGCCAAAGGTTTCAAGATTTTCGACCACGTGCCGGCGGCGCGTCGTTTCGACCACAGCGCTCCGGCGCAGGATATCGTGAAAGTGCCGGCCGAATGAGTGTCATCGTCGCCATCGCCGCAATCGCCCTGTTCTGCGCCGGCGCCATGGCCCTGGCCTGGTGGATTGCAATCACCTCAGGCCGCTCCGGTTGGGCCGATACGTTCTGGAGCTTCACGGTCGGAATCGCGGGTGTTGCAGCGGCGCTCTGGCCGCTTGGCGAACTCACCGCCCGGAACTGGCTGCTGGCGGGCATCGTCGCCTTCTGGTCCTTGCGCCTCGGTCTCCATATCGCCAGGCGCACGCTGCGCGGCGGGGACGATCCGCGCTATGCCGAGCTGAAGCGCGGCTGGGGCGACCAGTACCGGCCGCAGCTGCTGCTGTTCCTCGAGATCCAGGCCGCCGTGGCGCTGGTGCTGGCCGTCGCCGTCATGGCCGCCGCCAGCAACCCGGCGCCGCTCGGCCTCGCCGACGGGCTCGGCGTGCTGATCGCGATCGTCGCGATTGCCGGTGAAACCGTGGCGGATGGACAGCTCAGCCGCTTCGCCCGCAATCCGGCGAACCGGGGCAAGGTTTGCGATACCGGGCTTTGGGGCTGGTCGCGGCACCCCAACTACTTCTTCGAGGCGCTCTACTGGCTGGCGCTGTTCCCCATCGGCATCGGCATCGGCCATGGCTGGGGCTGGCTCGCGCTGCTGGCGCCGTTGATGATGTTCGTGCTGCTGCGCTACGTGTCGGGCGTCCCGCCGCTCGAGCAGCACATGCTGCGCTCACGGGGGGACGCTTTTGCTGCCTACCAGCAGCGCGTCCCGCCGTTCTTTCCCCGGCCGCCGCGGTAATCGCAAAGGGCTGGTCTCGCGACCGGCCCTCGTGTCATTCGGCGGGGGTGAAATTCATCGCCACGCCGTTGATGCAGTAGCGCTCGTAGGTAGGGGCAGGGCCGTCCGGGAAGACGTGTCCCAGGTGGCTCCCGCAGGTGGCGCAGTGCACCTCAGTGCGGACCATGCCGTAGCTCTTGTCGACGGTGTTCTCGGTGCTGCCGGGGATCGGCTCGTTGAAGCTCGGCCAGCCGGTGCCGCTCTCGAACTTCACGTTCCCCTCGAACAGCGGGGTATCGCAGCCGGCGCAGGAGAAGGTGCCGGGGCGCTTCTCGTGCAGCAGGGCGCAACTGCCCGGCCGCTCGGTGCCGTGGCCGCGCATCACCGCATACTGCTCGGGCGTCAGCAGCTTGCGCCAGTCCGCGTCGGTGCGGGTCACGCGAAAGGTGTGGGTGTCCATGATTGTCTCCATTCGGCCGGTGGTGCCCCCAATGTCAGGGCTCGGGGCCGGCCTTGCAAGCGAGGCGTTGGTCACGCGCTCGTGTCGATGACGAATACGCGCGAGGACGCGGGAAGGTTACAGCAATCAGTCGCCAAAGCTCTCTGGCCATTGTCTGGACATATGCCAGACGTCGAGTACTTCGACGTCCTGCGTCACCTGGCAAACCACTATGTAGGGCACTCCCCGCAGAACGAATTCGCGCGTGCCGCTTGAGTGGCCGACCCGGCCGGCAAATGGGCTATTCGAGAGCGTCGCCTCGGTTCGGCTGGTTATCTC
>CAMDAL010000434.1 GCA_945888565.1 Devosia equisanguinis
CACGACCGGCGAGGCGCAAGCCTCGTTTTTTTGCGGACTACCGCGTTGGGGCAACCGCCTCGCCGGTCCCGCCCACCTCATCAACCCGAGGCCAATGGCCGGCGGGGGCTTCGTCGCGCCCTGAGTCAACCTGCCCTTCACCACTCCTCCTCCATAGTCCTGCGCATGACCGCGTCGCTCGAACTCACCATCCTCATGCCCTGCCTCAACGAGGCCGAAACCCTCGCGGTCTGCATCCGCAAGGCAAGGGCCTATCTTGATCGCGCCGGCATCACCGGCGAAGTCCTCATCGCCGATAACGGCTCAACCGACGGTAGCCAGCAGATCGCCATCGCCGAAGGCGCGCGCGTCGCTCCCATCCCGCAGCGCGGCTACGGCGCAGCCCTGATGGGCGGCATCGAAGCCGCGCAGGGCCGCTACGTCATCATGGGGGATGCCGACGACAGCTACGACTTCGAGCACCTCGACGCGTTTGTCGCCCGCCTCCGGGCCGGCGACCAGCTGGTAATGGGCAACCGCTTCAAGGGCGGCATCGCGCCGGGCGCCATGCCCTGGCACCACAAATACATCGGCAACCCGGTGCTGAGCACCCTCGGGCGGCTGTTCTTCAAGACCGTCCCGTCCGACTTCCACTGCGGCCTCCGCGGCTTCGATCGTGACGCCATCCGCGGCCTCAACCTGCGCACCACAGGCATGGAGTTCGCCTCCGAAATGCTGGTGAAGGCGACGCTTTCCGGCCTGCGGGTGTCCGAGGTTCCCACCACGCTCAAGCCCGATGGCCGCTCCCGCCCGCCGCATCTCCGTTCGTTCCGCGACGGCTGGCGCCACCTGCGCTTCCTGCTGGTGTTCTCTCCCCGCTGGCTCTTCCTCTACCCGGGCTATGCCTGCCTCACCGTCGGCCTGTTCCTCGGCGGCCTTCTCTGGTCCGGTCCGGTCAACCTGTCGCCGACGGTGCAGATCGACGTCCACACCTTCCTCGTCGCCGCTATGCTGGTGCTGGTCGGGCTGCAGGCGGTGAGCTTTGCCGTCATCAGCCGCCGCTTCGCCTCGAGCTACGGCTTCATCCCCCCATCCGCCCGCTTCGACCGCATCCTCGAGTTCCTCACCCTCGAGCGCCTGCTGATCCTGGCCGCGGTGCTGATCGCCGTCGGCCTCGGGGCACTGTTCTGGGGCTTCGGACAATGGGCCGCCCGCGACTTCGGCCCGCTCAACCTGTCGACAACCATGCGCGCCATGATCGTGGCATTGACAACCCTGGTCGCCGGGACGCAGTTGGCGCTCACCGCCTTCATGTCCTCGATCATGAACATTCCGCTGATGGAACGCCGGGTCGAGATCAACTGAGCGGCCCGTCGCCGCCCCGGACCTCCTGATGACTTTCGACCTCCTGACCCTTCTCGCCCTCGGCCTCGTCGGGGTCGTCGCCGGCTTTGTGGATGCCATCGCCGGGGGAGGGGGCCTGATCGCCGTTCCCGCCTTGCTCACCGCCGGTCTGCCGCCGGTCGCCGCCTTCGCCACCAATAAGATGCAGTCGGCCGTCGGCACCGCCATCGCCGCCGCCACCTACTGGCAACGCGGCTTCGTCGATCTGCGTGTCATCGGCCCCGCGGTGATCGCCATGCTGGTCGGCTCGTTCGCCGGCGCGCTGGTGGTCAAGCAGATCGACACCACGATCCTCAGCTACGTCGTGCCGGTCGCCCTCATCTGCATCGCCCTCTACTTCAGCTTCACCCCGCGACTGACCGATGCCGACAGCCACGCCCGCCTCGACTTCGCGCTCTTCGTGCCAGTCATGGGTCTGGTCATCGGCTTCTACGATGGCGTGCTTGGCCCCGGCACCGGCTCGTTCCTCACGCTGGGCTTCATCGCGCTGTTCGGGCTCGGGGTCACCCGCGCTGCCGCCAACACCAAGTTCCTCAACCTCGCCTCGAACGTAGGCGCCCTGGCGCTGTTCATCCGGTCGGGCGACGTCGTCTGGCCCATCGCGGCCGCGATGGCGGTGGGGCAACTGGTCGGCGGCTATCTCGGTGCCCTCACCGGCATCCGCTTCGGCGCCCGGCTGATCAAGCCGCTGGTGGTCGTCATCTCGATCGCATTGGCCGTCCGCCTGCTGGTGTTCCGCTAGGGCGTCCAGCCGGTGAGGCGGCCGGCGAGGCGGTGCCGCACCTGCGCCGCCACCTTTTCCCGCGTCGCCACGTCCGCAACCGGCCACGGCACATAATACTCCTCGACGAGGAACCGCAGGAAACTCTCTGTCAGGCCGCCCTCGAACACCCAGTCCCGAGCTGTCGCGAACGCTTCGGCCACCGCGTCTTGGGAACCCGCGATCCGCACCATGCCCGGCACCGCGTAGTTCGCCCGCCCCAGCACCAGCACCGGCCGCCCCAGTAACAGCGCTTGCAGCCCCACCGACGAGTTCACGGTCACCACGCCCTGCGATCGCCGGACCAGCTCGAACGTATCCGTCTGGTTGTCGACCGACACGCGCGGCCCCACCAGCCGCGACAGTTGCCCGGCATTGCCCAGCTTGTCCGACGGATGTTCGCGGAACACCACTCGCCACCCGGCCGGCAGGTTCTCGGCCGCCCGCGCCACCTCGTCGATAAACGTCTCGATGCTGCCGATCCAGCCCCCATGCGCGTGGATCTGCGTGTCGCCGCGCACCTGCAGCGGTACGAACAGGAACGATCCGCTCGCGGCCTCCCCCTGGCTGCCGCGCCGGACCCCGGCCCGTGCGACCAGCCGGCTGCGCCAGCCGTCGATCAGGCCCTGGTCCGCATGCGCCGTGCCCCAGGCGCGGAAATAGTCCGGATCCGCGGGGAGCATGCCGGCGGCATTCACCCCCTGCGGATCGAGCGTGACGTGACCGGCAATTGGCGCGAGTTCTGCGAACAGCATCTCCAGCCCTGCCCGCCGGGCGGAGGCGACCAGCACCCGCCGCCGTCCGCCCTGGCCATTCCACATACCCAGGTGGGTCGCCCCGCCGCACAATGCCGCGGCAACCGCGAGCCGGGCCCGGTGATGCAGCCGTGCCAGCCGCGCCAGGCGCTTCTGCCGCTCGTCGGACGCCATGTCGCTAGACCATCGCACGGCCTGCGCCTGCGCCATCTCGCGGTCCGCGGCCACCGCGAAAGGCAGCCCATACATGTAGCCAACCGAGCGTGCCGGCACCTCTGCCAGC
>CAMDAL010000435.1 GCA_945888565.1 Devosia equisanguinis
TACATCGGCGGCATCCCGGTCTTCGACATGGCCGACCGGCCGATCTCTGACTGGAACCTCGTGTTCAAGTGGCTGTTCGACAAGCTCGTCGCTGTCACGGCGCTGATCCTGCTGTCGCCGGTGATGATCGGCACCGCCATCGCCATCAAGCTCGACAGCCCCGGCCCGGTGTTCTTCCGGCAGAAGCGCCACGGCTTCAACAACCAGCTGATCGACATGTGGAAGTTCCGCTCGATGCGCACCGACACGCTCGATGCCACCGCCGCCAAGCTGGTCACCAAGGACGATCCGCGCGTCACCAAGGTCGGGAAATTCATCCGCAAGACCTCGATCGACGAGCTGCCGCAGCTGTTCAACGTGCTGATGGGCGAACTCTCCATCGTCGGGCCGCGCCCGCACGCCCTCGCCGCCAAGGCCGACAACAAGCTCTACTACGAGGCCGTCGAAGGCTATTTCGCCCGCCACCGGGTGAAGCCCGGCATGACCGGCTGGGCCCAGATCCACGGCTGGCGCGGCGAAACCGACACCGTCGACAAGATCATGCAGCGCGTCAGCCACGACCTCTACTACATCGAGAACTGGTCGCTGTGGCTCGACCTGAAGATCGTGCTCATGACGCCGATCTCCCTCATCACCAAACGCCAGAACGCTTTCTGACATGGCCGCTCACGCGGACAAGTCAGCGGACGTTGCCGCCCCCTCCACCAGCTTCGCTGGTCCCCCTCCCCCGCGCTTCGCACAGGTGAGGATCCGGCCGTGACGCCGTTCGTGGCCACATCGGGATCTTCCCCCGTGCCAACGGGGGAAGGGGACCATCCGGAGGATGGTGAAGGGGGCGTTCACCCACGCCTGCGTAGCGGCCGAGCCCCCGGCGCGCCCTGGCTGCGCGCCCGCGCCGAATCGCTCCTCCACGCCTTCGTCGCCCTGTGGATCTTCTGCGGGGGCCTGGTCATCACCGAGCCCAGCCCCTACGAGTTCGCCTTCCTCCTCGTGCTTGGCGTCTCGCTGTTCGCCGGCTTCGCCTTCCACCGCCGCACCCTCGGCCTCTTCGTCCTGCTGGCCGCTTTCGTCCCCTTCGCGCTCATCGCCGCGTTCCAGGTTCGCTACAACGGCCTCGTCGACTCGCTGATCTACCAGGCCGTGACGATCTTCCTGTTCTTCACCGCCTGGTGGGTCGCCAACTACGTCGCCGAAGACCCCGAGCCGCGGATGCGCCTGATCCTCGGTGCCTACCTCGCCACCGCGCTCCTCTCGGCCATCCTCGGCACGCTCGGCTATTTCGGCGTCGGCCACGACCTCTTCACCCGCTACGACCGCGCCAAGGCCTTCTTCAACGATCCCAACGTCTACGGCCCCTTCCTCGTCCTCCCCGCGATGGTCGCCCTGCAGCGCGTCTTCACCGGCGAGCCGAGGCGGATCATCTGGAACATCGCCGCCTACGGCATCCTCACCATCGGCGTGTTCATGAGTTTTTCGCGCGCTGCCTGGGGCCACATCGCCATTTCCAGCCTCATCGTCTTCGTCCTCGTCTTCGCGCTCGAGGCGAAGGCGCGGCACAAGGTGCGGATGCTGACCCTGTCGCTCGTCGGAGCCCTCGCGCTGGTGGTCGCCATCGGCGGCGCGCTGAGCATCCCCAGCCTCAGCGCCTTCATCGAACTCCGCACCCAGTCGCAGAACTACGACACCGGCGAATCGGGCCGCTTCGGCCGGCAGGGCTATGCCTTCGACCTGGCGCTGCAGAACCCGCTCGGGCTCGGCCCGCTGGAGTTCCGCAACCTCCGCGTCAAGGAAGAGCCGCACAACACCTACGTCAACGTGCTGCACGCCTATGGCTGGGGCGGCGGGCTGGCGCTCATCCTGTTCGTCGGCGTCACCATCTGGCGCGGCGCCACCTTCCTCGCCCGCCCCGGCCCGCTCCGGCCGCTGCTGATCCCGCTCGTCGCCGTGTTCGTGCCGCTATCGGCCGAAGCCGCCATCATCGATGTCGATCACTGGCGCCACTTCTTCCTCGTCGGCGGCCTGATCTGGGGCGTCACCGCTGCATGGCAGCCAGCCACGCGATCGGCCTTGCCTAGGTCAGCAGCGATGTCGCAAGGTGTCGCAAAATCGTCGTGAGGCGCGAGATGACTCCCGAAGACCGGTCGATGCAGGCAGTGCTCTCCTACACCGAGGATCTCCCGCGCCTCAGCTACAGCCCCGGCGAAACGCTGATCGCCGAAGGCCCGAGCTCCGGCCTCCTCTACATCCTCATCGATGGCGCGGTGGAAATCCTCCGCGGCGATGTCCGCGTCGCGCTGGTCAGCGAGCCCGGCGCCGTGTTCGGCGAAATCTCCGCCCTGCTCGGCCGCGACCACACCGCGACGGTCCGCGCCCTTGAGCCGATCGTCGTGCACCGCATCGAGAACGCCGAAGCCTTCCTGCAGCAGCGCCCCGGCATCGTCTTCCACGTCGCCCGCATCCTCGCCAACCGCCTGATCGACGCCACGACCTACCTCGCCGACATAAAGCACCAGTTCGCCGACCGCTCGGATCATCTCGGCATGGTGGATGAGGTGCTGGAAGCGCTGGTCAACCAGCAGGCGCCAGCCGCGCCTATGGGTTCGGCGCTGAAGGACGACCCGCGGCTCTGACGGCATCTAGGGACAACGCCAGTCGATCAAGGGCGGAGCGCTTTCGACGACAGCCCATGCCTCGAGAAGGTAGTACGGTCCCGCATGGAGACGCGCCAATTCCGCATAGAACGCCTCGTACAGACCTATACCCGGGCGAGCGGGCAGCCTCTCTAGGAACTGGTGGTCGCAAGGAACTTAAGCTTTGGTCGATAGGATTAGCCTGCCCAGCATAGACTGCGCGGATCGACGATTCACTGGCTCGCGCGTAGGATCGCGCCTCAATCAGCGTGAAGTCGCAGTTGTCTCCGTTTGAGATCTTCTCAATGCCCTGCCGCAGCCAAATTCGTTCAGTGCCGGGAGGGTGGCGCATCTGGCTGTACTGGATGGCCCAGTAGACTGCCTTTGCCTCGTTGATGCCGATGGGGAGCGCAACGTAGAAGCCCAGTGGGATTAGGATCGCCACTGACATTAGGGCGGCGATTGTGCGGAGAAGGCCGATCACGCCCCCGGCACCCACTCCGGGAACACCATCATCTCCTCCGGCTCCGCCCCCTCCACCCCAAAATC
>CAMDAL010000436.1 GCA_945888565.1 Devosia equisanguinis
ATAACTTGATCGGTCGAACCGAGGCGTCAGTTCGCGAACGGATCGGCGCCGACACTGGCACCCCCGCCTCCGGCGGTCAGCGCAGCGTTCACGGCATCCTGGCACTTCAGCACTTCGTTCATTGCAGCCATCGAGCCCTTGAGGCTCAAGTGCATGATCTCGTTCTTCTTGTACCAGACCTTGATGCTGTTCTCCGCTGCGAACTCTTCCATGAACGCCGAGTCGGTGCTGGTGAGCATCAGCGTAGGGACGTCGCCCATCCGTCCACCACTCGCCGATGCGGTCCAGCTCGGCTGATTGCCCATCTGCAGTTCGATGTCGTAGCTCTGGTCGGCGGCGATCGAAGTCCAGTCCAGGTCGGCCAGCAGCAGGTAGATGTTGCCTGCCTGGAGGTCGAACCCGATACGCGCCGAGGCATCGCCGGCAAAAATGGTGTACATGAAGCAGCCGCCGCCCAATGTCGTGTCGATGGCGACCGTCCAGCCCCGCACTTCCGGCACATCCCACGGAATGGTGTCCTGCGCCACGGTCCCGACGGTTGACGCAGCAAGCATTGCCGCCGCGGTTCCGATTTTCAACAATCCATGCATGGCGTCCCCTTTCCCAAGTCATCGGATTTTAATGTCAGGCGATGCAAAACGGCAAGCACCCGACGATCAACAATGGTTGGCCGGCGTGCTGTCGCCCAGCTGACCATCGTTCCATGGATCTGACGACGCGCCCGCCACGATCCTTTGGGACGCCGCGACAAAGTTTTTGATGGCCAACCTCCGCTCATCTCAGGCGAGGGTGCAGCAGCTGCACCGCGCCGATGCCCGGCCTCTCCCGATCAGAACAGCTCCTCGTCCGGCAGTTCGGCTGGCGCGTCGGCCTTCTTCTCTTATCGAGCCACCGCGATTTCATCGGGCAGTTTGGTGGTTTGCGTCAGCGACAGCAGACGGTGGGCACTGAGTTCGGTGAGCTTGGTACCCGCCGACAACAGCAGGCGCCCGTGCTCGTCGGTCAGGTCGTGCACCAGCACGTCGCCCGGCCGCGCGAGAATCGGGCTGACCATGATCTGCCCCTCAAGCAGTTCGTACACCGGCACGAGCAGCACATCATAGGCGGCCGCGAAAATGTCCGGGTCGTAGCGCTGCTGGTTCAGCGACAGTTTCTGAAAAGCTCCGGCGCGCGTCCGCGACGTCCCGGTCGCGGCATCGGCGAGGTCAATCAAGACCTTCAAGATACGCGCCGCCTGCGGCAACTCCGCCCCGCTTGGACCATCCTTGGGCCAGCCGGAGCCGTCGAAGCCTCTATGCGCGTAGAACACTGTCTTCGCGACCCCTTCCATGCGGGGCATGTTGGCGATAAGCCTCGACGCCACCAGCGCGCTTTCCTCGATTCTGAGGGCATCCGTCTCGCCGAGCGGCAGATCGGCGGCGTACTTGGCGGCCAGTTCGTCGGGCAGCGAGATCACGCCCAACGGGTAGAGCAGAGCCGCCAGATCCAGTTCCCAGCCTTTTCCACCTTGATGTGCTTGGAAAGTCGCCGCGCCCAGCGCTGCACCTTGGCCGCCTTCTGGAACACCTCCGGGCGCGCGGTGGCCAGAATGTCGGTCATCAACTTGACGCCGCCACCCAGCAGGCGTTCATGCGCCCGCGCGGCCTGTGCCAGTTCGCGCACCTTCTCCTCGGCCGCCGACTCGGCTGCCTTTCGCGCCGCGACCTCCCGTTGCAGTCGGACAAGTACCATGTCCAGCGTGACTGGCGGTTGGGCTGGGGGCTTCACCTGGAAGTTGGGAATGGCGCGCCTCACTCTCTGGCTTGGATTGCCACGAGCGCCGCCTCCAGGACTCCGCTCGGGATTACATGCAAACGTAGAATATATTCGCAGCTCCTTCGCGACACTACGTTCTGCACTCGAATCTTATTGGAATTGTACCGACCTGGCCGCAGAACGATGGAGCTTATCCGCCGGGATGCGCGCTCGACCCCATCACGGAAGACGAAGACGAGCCCCCTGCTAGGCCTTTCGCGCCACGACCAGCAATCCCGCCACCGGCACCCCACGATCCTGCCGGATCACCGTGTGGCGCTCGTCCGCCACCTCGAAACCGGCTGCCCAGCAGGCCGAGAGCGCCGCTTCCCGGCCATGCGCGTAGCGGAGCGAACTGCGCAGTTTCACCGCCTCGGGGCCGTCATGCAGTTCTAGCGAAAACCCGAACAGCCCCCGCGGCTCCAGCACCCGATGCACGGCCTGCAGCACGGGTGGCAGCGGCCCGGTATAGTTGAGCACATCGGTCGCCGTCACCACCGCCGCTGGCTCAGCGACGGCCAGGAAATCGAACAGGTTTGCTTTCACCAGCCTGTCGTACACAGCCTTGCGCCGCGCCTCCGCCAGCATCGCTTCTGACAGGTCGACGCCCTCGAGGCGCCGCACGGCGTTGCGCAGTTGCTGCCCCATCAACCCGGTGCCACACCCCAGGTCGAGTGCCGTACCGCCACCCAGCCCGTACCCCCGCAGCAGCACCATCAGGTCGCGCGGCACCGCGTAGCCGAGCCGGTCGATCAGCGATTTCTCGAACCGCGCAGCATAGTCGTCGAACAGCACCTCGACATAGATCCCCGCCGGCGCGGTCGTCTCAACCCCATGCGCCACGAGCTTCAGCGCCGCGCCATAGACGCCCTCGGCGTCGAGCCCCGCGGACCGCCGCCACGCTTCCACCGCCCCCACCAGATCGCCCAGCTCCTCGCGGTACCGGCCAAGATTGGCCCAGCCCGCGGCCCATTCCGGCACAAGGCCGAGGGCCTGTTCCATCACCTCCGCCGCTTCGCTGAACTGCTGTTCAGCGGCAAGGGCCTCGGCATAGCCGGCCCGCCGGTCCGCGATGGGATCGCCAGAGGAGTGGTGCAGTCTGCGCACGCTGAATCTTGCAGAGGAGTGTTGCCTGCGCCGGAATACCACTTTGCTGTCACAAAGCGGAAGCATAGATTGCAGTATGGAACATGCTCGAAATACGCATGTTCTCCGGGCGCCTGGCGCCCGTAATTACCCACCCCCTTGTCATCGGGGTAAATCCCTGAATCTCTGGGGCTATGGACAGAGGTGATTTGCAGCAGCTCAGCAAAGAGCAACTGATCGAGTTGGTGCTGCGGCTTCAGCGGCCCGACAAGAATTCGCGCACCTCGTCC
>CAMDAL010000437.1 GCA_945888565.1 Devosia equisanguinis
GTTCGACGGTGCGGCGGTAGATGCCGGTGCCAGCGGAGTTCCGGAGTTCGGCGAACTGGGCCTGCCAGACGCCGGGCACCTTGATCTGCCGCTCGCCCTCGAGCCGCGCTGCAGCGCCGGTGAAGGTGAAGGCCCATGGGCCGTCGAGGCTGAGGGTGGGGCGGCTGGCGGCAAGGGTGGTCACGGCGATCTCCTCCGGATGCCGGTCGGCGCGCCGGCTTCTAACGGGCGCGACACTAGCAGTTTCGGTGCGGGAGGCTACTTACCCGTGGCGGTTCTTCCTCAGACTTCAGCGTCACGCCGGCAGAAAAGCGTGAGCCAGCCGAGGCCGGCGGTGGTGGTGGTTTTGGGCCGGTATTCGCAGCCGATATAGCCATCGTAGCCGAGGCGTTCGAGTTCGGGCAGCACGAAGCCCCAGTTGATCTCGCCGGTGCGGCGGCGAAACGGTCGAGGAAGCCGAGTTCCTGATAGAGGAAACTGAGGTTGGCGGAGAATTTCACGGTGGCGGCCCTGGCGCATGAGTGAGGCTGAGGATCGAGCGGTAGCACGGGGCAGGGTTGGCAGGCGAACGGTGCCGTGGCTCAGCTCCGCTGGACGATTGTCGAGGGTTCCTGCTTGCGAGCCCCGGCCGGTTGACAGAGTATTCGGCCGTACAGGGGTTTAGGCGAATGGCGCAGCGGCAGGAGACACAGGGCAACAGGCTCGACGATGCCGCGCGGGCCGGGTGGCTTTACTATGTGGCGGGCAACAACCAGGAGCAGATCGCGCGCAAGCTCGGGGTGTCGCGGCAGACGGCGCAGCGGCTGGTGTCGCTGTCGGTGAGCGAGGGGCTGGTGCGTGTGCGGCTCGATCATCCGATCGGGCGGTGCATGGAACTGGCCGAAAGGCTGACGGCGCGCTACGCGCTCGAGTTCGCAGAGGTGGTACCGAGCGATCCCGATGCGCCGGGCGCGATCCATGGGGTGGCGATCGCGGCGGCGGCGCAGATCGAGCGATGGCTGCGGAACGAGAAGCCGACGGTAATGGCGCTCGGCACGGGGCGGACGCTGAAGGCGGCGATCGAACAGCTGACGCCGATGGAGGCGCCGCAGCACAAGATCGTGTCGCTGACCGGCTCGATCGCGCCGGACGGCTCGGCGGCGTTCTACAACGTGATCTTCAACATCGCGGAGGCAGTGAAGGCGCGGAGCTTTCCGATGCCGCTGCCGGTGATCGCGTCCTCGGCGGCGGAGCGCGACATGCTGCTGAGCCAGCCGATGATTCGGGAGACGCATGCGCTGGCGCAGCAGGCGGACATCGCGTTCGTGGGCATCGGTGACCTGGGGCCGGAGGCGCCGCTGGTGGTGGACGGGTTCATTTCTGCCAGCGAGGTGAAGCTGTTGCAGAAGGCCGGGGCGGTCGGCGAGATCGTCGGCTGGGCGTTCGATGCGCAAGGGCGGTTCATCGACGGGATCACCAATGACCGCGTCGCCTCGGCGCCACTGCCGTCGCGGGAGACCTCCACCGTGGTGGCGATTGCCGTCGGCGAGCGCAAAATGCCCGGCATCCGGGCGGCCCTCAGCCGCCGGCTGATCAATGGGTTGATCACCGACGAGGTGACTGCCGAGGCGATTCTCTCAGCCGATTAGTCAGCATATCTGCCGCATTCTTGGTACCTGGATCAACGGACCCTACGGGCCGGCTGCAGCATCACGTCCGAACTCCGCGCGCTTCGTGCCGCTTGACATAATCCTAAAGTTGGTGAGTAATTGCCCAAGAGCGAGACAAATGCTCGCCTATGGGAGGACATTGATGAGACTGCTTCCGCTTCTTTCGAGCGTGCTCGTGCTTGCGCTCGGCTCGACGGCCTACGCGCAGACGACGCTGACCATCGCCACCGTGAACAACGGCGACATGGTGCGCATGCAGGGCCTGACCGACGATTTCACCGCAGAGAACCCGGACATCCAGCTGCAGTGGGTGACGCTGGAAGAGAACATCCTGCGCGAGCGCGTCACCACCGACATCGCCACCAAGGGTGGCCAGTTCGACGTGATGACGATCGGCACCTACGAGGTTCCGATCTGGGCCAAGAACGGCTGGCTGCTGCCGCTCGACGGCCTCGGCGACGCCTATGACGTCGATGACCTGCTGCCCGCCATCCGCGGCGGCCTGAGCGCCGACGGCAAGCTCTACGCGGCGCCGTTCTATGGTGAATCGAGCTTCATCATGTACCGCACGGACCTGATGGAGAAAGCCGGGCTGACCATGCCCGACGCCCCGACCTGGGAGTTCGTCGCCGACGCCGCCCGCAAGATGACCGACCGGTCTGCCGAGATCAACGGCATCTGCCTGCGCGGCAAGGCCGGCTGGGGCGAGAACATGGCGTTCCTGACCGCCATGTCGAACTCGTTCGGCGCACGCTGGTTCGACGAGGCCTGGAAGCCGCAGTTCGATCAGCCGGAGTGGAAGAACACGCTGCAGTTCTATGTCGACCTGATGAAGGATGCCGGCCCGGTCGGCGCTTCCTCCAACGGCTTCAACGAGAACTTGACGCTGTTCCAGCAGGGCAAGTGCGGCATTTGGATCGATGCCACGGTCGCCGCCTCGTTCGTGACCAACGCCAAGGAAAGCTCGGTGGCCGACAAGGTGGGCTTCGCGCTCGCTCCGGACACCGGCATGGGCAAGCGCGGCAACTGGCTGTGGGCATGGTCGCTCGCCGTGCCGGCCGGCTCGCAGAAGGCCGAGGCCGCGCAGAAGTTCATCTCGTGGGCGACCGACAAGGCCTATGCCGAGCTCGTGGCCAGCAAGGAAGGCTGGGCCAACGTGCCGCCGGGTACCCGCACCTCGCTCTACGAGAACGCCGAGTACCAGGCTGCGGCGCCGTTCGCCAAGATGACCCTCGACTCGATCAATGCCGCCGATCCGACCGCGCCGACCGTCAAGCCGGTGCCCTATACCGGCGTGCAGTTCGTCGCGATCCCTGAGTTTGCCGGCATGGCGAACACGGTCGGCCAGCTGTTCTCGGCCGCGCTCGCCGGCTCGACCAGCGTCGATGACGCCCTGGCGCAGGCGCAGCAGACCGCCGATCGCGAAATGTCGGCTGCCGGTTACTACTGATCCAAGAACTGCGAGGGGGCGGCTGACGCCCCCTCCACCACCCT
>CAMDAL010000438.1 GCA_945888565.1 Devosia equisanguinis
TCCACCTGCACCATGTTGGAGTTCTTCATGATGATCTGCCCGGTGATGCCGTCGACCGTGGCGAACAGGTCGGCATTGGCATCGGCCGAGGCGAACAGCGCATCGTCGCCGACCAGTTCCGTCGAGGGTAGGGTGAGGGTCACGTCGTACTGGGTCTGGCCCTCGACCCCGGCCGTGTCGGTGAAGGGCATGTTGCCCTTGAGCTCATAGACCCTGCCGTCGCAATCGGCCGTCAGCGACATGAACCACGAGTAGGTCTGGTAGGCGAACACCATGTTGCCCGACCAGGTGCAGCCCTTGTCGGACGGCAGGCCGGCACCGGGGATGTAGAGCCGGTTCAGGTCGACCGTGTCGACGGCGCTGTTGATCGGGCCGGACGTGTCGCCCGTCACCTTCTTGAGCACGGCTTCGGTCAGCCCGGCCGCGCCACTGGAGCTGAGCTCGGGCTTGAGGTTGAGCGTGCCGCCGAACTGCTTGTTGTCAGCCGGTACCTTGCCGACCGCCAGATAGTTTACGCCGAGCGCCTTGGCGTCGGTGTAGCCGTCCGCGGCCACGGTGTACTGGCCGGTGAACTGCGTACGCGGCAGCTTCTGCTGGTTGGCCGGGTTGATGATCGCCCCGTTGCCGCCGACGGCGCAGACCTTGTCGCGACGCACGATCAGCAGTTCGGTGCGGCCAGCAGTACAATCGACCGTCAGGTTCGAGACGACCTGCGCATCGCCAATCGTCACCTCGAAGTGGTCCTGCTTCTTGCTGTCGCGCAGCGTCGGCATGTCGGCGATGGTCGCGAAGGTCACTACTGCCGGCGGCGCTGTCTGCGCGGCGGCGATCGAAGTGAGGCCAAGCACGGCCACGCCGGCTAGCACGAATGATTTCATGTCGGTTCTCCCAGGGAAACAGGCGTTGATGTCGCTGAACAAAGGCACGCGCAGTCCGGTGCCGAATCTTCAGTCCCGCCTGGCCACCCGGATCCACGAGGTCATGGGAAACTGCCCCTCGATCCCTGAACGATGGCTGAATGGGCGCGCGCAACAGTCCGGCGAATGTGCTGCTTTTCGGAAGGTGGATGGCTCAACGGGCCAGGATGTCCCTCAGCGCCGTGACGATGTCGTTGCCGCGGCTGTCGGGTGGGCTTTCCATCCGGTTGGTGAGATAGGCGAAGCCGACCGCGTGCGCCGGATCGGCAAACGCGACCTGTCCGCCGGCGCCATCGTGGCCGAAACTGCGCGGCGTCAGCAGCCGCCGGGCCTCGGCATCGAGCATGAAGCCCATGCCCCAGCGATAGTACGGCGGCGGGCCCGGCCAGATGCCCGGTCCGCCGGACTGTTCGCGGGTTGCCTGCTCGATGACGGCATCGCCGACCAGCCGGATCCCCTCTGTCGTGGTGACCGCGGCGGACCAGATCGTCGCCAGCCCATCGGCTGTCGCGAGGCCGCCGGCGCCGGGAATCTCGGCGGCGTGAAGACGGGGGTCGTTGAAGCCGCCCGTTTCGCTGATCAGCGCCGGGGGCAAGGCGTTGCCAAGCGTCGACGCCAGCAGCGGCCAGTTCGGTTCTGGCGGCGGCGGCAAGTTGGCCGAGACCTGGCCCGGATAACTCACCAGGTGTGTGACCATCGGCTCGAGCTCCGGTGGCAGCCCGACATGCACCGACGCGCCGAGGGGCGCGGCCATCTCCTGCCGCAGGTATTGGCCCGGGGTCAGACCGCTCACGCGACGGATGATCTCGCCGGCCAGCCAGCCATGGGTCAGCGCGTGGTAGGCATAGCCGGAATCGGGCGGAAAGATCGGTTCCTGCGCGGCAAGCGCGGCAGTGATGAAGCCCCAGTCCAGCATCTGTTCGGTGCTGAGGCTAATCCGCGGCGCCGACAGCCCGGCCCGATGCGACAGGGCTTCGCGGACCGTGATGCGCGCCTTGCCTGCCGCGGCGAACTCCGGCCAGTAGCGCGCCACCGGCGCGTCGTAGTCGACGAGGCCCTGCTCGACCAGCCGGGCGATCGCCAAAGACATCAGGCCCTTGGTGCACGAGAAGATGACGCTGGACGTATCGGGCGACCACGGGCGGCCGGTGCGGGCATCGGCAACGCCGCCCCATAGCCGGGCGACATACTCACCACGGTAGCGGATCGCCAGCGCGGCGCCCATATCGGGCCGGCCGGCGAACCCGCGCTCGAACGCCGCCGCCACCGCCTCGAATCCGGGCGCCACCGTACCGTGAACCACCACCATGCCCTGCTCCTTTGCCTGTGCATGGAGTGGTGGCGCATCGGACGTACGAATGCGAGTACGCCAAAGGGCTGAATCGTGCCAGAAAAACAAAACCCCGGCCGTAGCCGGGGTTTTTGTAGAGGATTGGTGGAGCAAAACGGAATCGAACCGTCGACCTCTTGCATGCCATGCAAGCGCTCTCCCAACTGAGCTATTGCCCCATCAACGATCACCAGGATCTGTATCCGGATGCCCGGGCGAACCGGGCGTGGGATTTGCGCGGCGGCGTCTCCGTCGCAGCGCGGGTGCTGTCTAGCGGGGTGACCGGCGGCTGGCAAGCGCTTTTTTGAACGCTTGATGAAGCCGCCGGATTTCGGCTGCCCGAGAGCGCGCAGGCGCTCATGCCCCGCTGATCGCGAACGCCTCAGCGCTCGTCGTTGCCGGCGCCGACGTCGAAGTCGAGATCCTCGTCTTCGTCCTCGTCTTCCTCGAGGAAGACGTCGTCCTCGTCCTCGCCCAGGTCTTCGACGTCCTCGACGTCCTCGACATCGGGGATATCCTCGCCCTCGTCCTTGTCGTCGCCTTCCTCGGCGTCGGCATCCTCGAGCGAGATGACCTCAGGAGCGCCGGGCTCGACGACCTCTTCCTCGACCTCGGCGTCCTCATCCTCGTCCTCTTCGCGCTCCGCCACCTTGGCGCGGACCGCGGCCACGGCGTTGGCCTCGAAGAATGAACGGGGGTAGGACTTGCCGGTATAGGGCGAGACGATCGGGTCCTTGTTCAGGTCGTAGAACTTCTTGCCGGTATCGGGGTCTTCCCGCTTTGAACCGCGTTCGTCCTTGGCCAAGTGCTTGCCTCATCAATGTACGGGGGTGGGTCCCCGCAGGGAGAGGTCCGGTTAGGGCGAAAGATTGTGCCTGT
>CAMDAL010000439.1 GCA_945888565.1 Devosia equisanguinis
TGCCGGACCCGTCCGTATAGCTCCACGCCCTTCATCCCCCGCCCTCCGCCAACACAGGGCAAAGGGCTAACACCTGACGGAGTTTTACTCCGGCGCAGCACGACAATCCGGCCGCTTCAGTGGGGGATTATTGCTCCGGCGCTTACAGGCGATGTTGCGGCGCAGGACCTGCAAAGTGTTGGCCCTCACTACGGCAGGTGTCGCCGAGCTCCAGTTGGTGTTATGTCGCCGCCTTATGTGAACGATGGTGTCACAGGGCGCTGATACCATGCCGGCCTGCCGCAGGCGTATCAGGTAATCGGAGTCCTCGCCGCGGAGCATAGACTGATCCATCAGTCCCGCCCGCTGGATCAGGCTACGCTCGAACAACGAGCACATCAGACTATGCTGGTTGACGTACTGGCCCTGCATCCAAGTGTAGGCAGGATCGATCGGTCCATCGAACACGACACTTTCGCGGCCATGGGCAGCGTTCGCGCTGGGATCGGCGCGCAATGCTTCAAGCAGCCGCTGCTGGCGACCTTCGGGCCACAGATCGTCGTGATCCTGGAAACTCACATAGGCGCCACGTATCTGGCGGAGAGCAGTATTTCGGGCGGCCGCGGGGCCTGGCGTCGGCTCATGCAGCAGAACGATCCGCGGGTCGGCCGCAGCCTGCACCAGCGTTACGGTGTCGTCAGTCGAGCCGTTGTCGACGACAATAAGTTCGTCGTCACGCTCCAGTTGGGCCAGGATGGAGGCAAGGCATTCGCCGATGTAGCGGGCTCCATTCTTGACTGGCACGATCACGCTATGGATCGGGGTTGTCATGGCACCGCCTCCAGCAATCGCCCCAGGCCGGCTGGTATCTCGGCGGGGTCGGTGCCGGTGTCGACGGCGTAAGCGGGGGCCATTCGCGCCGCAGCGAGCAACTTCGGTGTCATGCTGCTAGCGCAGCCGACCGCGCGTGCGGTGCTGTCGCGCAGCAACGATCCAAGGAAGTCCAAGGGCCGCGCTCGTTCGTATCGCACCCCGGGCAGCCCACTTCGGTGCACCGCGACGACCGCAGCGACCTTTCCGCTGCTTGGCGGAGCTGCGAGCCGTAGTTCATACCTCGGGGCCCCCTCGTCATCGGAGACCATGAAGGCGTCATCCACCAGCGTCTGGAAGGCACCTGCGCCGCTGTGCCGTACCCTGGCTGACGAGAACAGGGGCGCTACCATACCTTTCGAAGGGTTCAGAAGCACCAGGTCATCTCCGGCATACTGCCAGCCTGCGCGGATGCAGGCGAGCGTTGCCGTGCTCTTTCCAGCCTTGCCAGGCCCCAGCAGCAACAAGAAGCGGCCGTTCCGGCCAACTGCAGCGCCATGCGCGATGACCCATTCGGTTGTCTCTATCGCGGCCTGGACCAACGGCTCGCACGGCTGACCGAGAGCTCCCGCAGGGATGGCCTCGGGATACCAGATCGCACCTCGCCTTTGCGTTCGGTCAAGAACGATGAACTGTCGCTCTGTGCCCGGCCGCCAATAGGCGTAGAAGTCGTGGTCCGAGAAGAGGTGTATGGTGTCGGACTGCTCCGGCACCATGGGCAGAAATGCTTCGTGCTCTCCGCTAAGGACCGCGAAACTCGTGTCGGCCAAGGCATCGGTTGGCAGCAGCGCTTGCTGGAATCCCAGCTCGGCCGTTCGTTCATCCGTGCTGACTTCGACCACCAGCTCGCCGAAGCGGGCGCGGCAGAGTGGGGTCGACCGGGCGAAGGCGTGGTCGATGAAGTTGCGGAGGTGATTATGCCTGGTCATCGGGCCGATGGGGCCAGCCGGCTTCGGTGACGTCGTGGACCGGGTCGAGCAGCAACAATTCCTGCAAGTCGTCAAAGCTCTCCACGGCCGGTTCCTGCCAGGTGTAAAGCACGATGGCGGGCAGTTCGCCGGCCCTGATGGGCTTGGCTACCTCGACGAGCAACGTTTTGGCGACCAGGTCAGCGACGAAGGCTGCCACCTGAGCCGGAATGGCCGCCGCATCCGCCGGGAACTGTTCGGCGAGCCACGAAACAGTCTCGGCGACTGACAGGCCGTGCCGGAGGCCCTCCCAGATCAAAGCGCCACTGGGCCCGATCGAGAAGTAGAGGCCGGTGCCGTAGTGGGCGATCACCACTTCGCCATCGAATAGCTCGCTGGCCGTATCTGGAACATCAGTTCTGAAATAGCTCACCCAGTACCTCGTTTGCTGCAGGCCCAGGCCCGCGGCTGCCGGCCCTAAGCAATTGCCCGAAGACTTGATGCTCCATCGGCCGGCGTCTGTAAAGTTCGGCGATCCGGCTCCTCCCATTTATGTCGGCAGGCGCAAGCGGCGCAAGATCTGCCTCACCAAACCAGCGAGCCGCGGCCCACCCAGCCGACGCCAGAAATAGGCGAGGGGGGAGATTGGTACAGCGCTGATTTCCGCGATAGCGAGGCCGAGCATGCGGGTACCGGCATAGGGTACGAGCTTGCTCTCATCGAGCATTTTCGCCGTATGAAGGTGGAGTTCGGCCAGTTCGGGGAGGCGGTTGGCGATCTTCTTTGAGACCATCGCCGCGAGCTCAATACGAGCATTCGCCGTCGGGATGGCCATCAACCGTATGCGCTCGCCTGAGAGTCTGAGGGTGGTGTGCTCGGCGTGGGCAGGCGGTGTAGCCGGATCAAGGCGGATACAAATCTCGAACGCGGTCTGCCGGGGCAGGCGGAAGTATAGGTAGGTGTCGGACTTTGGCGCGGTCCAGCGCCAACGGCGGGCAGCGTTGCCGTGCGGCCCGACCTGCTCGCGGCTGTCAAGGTTTTCGCCGAGTATCGGATCCCATGCTTTCCAAGTGGTGAGCGCAGAAGTGCGGTCGGCTGCCTCGCGCAGCAAGTGATGGCGCAACGCGACGCGATTGCCGATCAGCGCCAGCGCCGGTTCGGTTCTGCCGCGCTCGGTGAGAGCGGCCATTTGCCTGTCATAGATTTCTCGTGCGAGGTAACTGCTCACGTGGCTGGCAATCTGGCTTGATTTGATGGCTTGGATGTGAGTCAAGATATCGATGACTCGCCCGCCCCGACACCTGCTGACCGACGCGGAGAAGGACGCCCTGCTGGACCGGCAGGCCGTGCTGATCGACGCCCT
>CAMDAL010000440.1 GCA_945888565.1 Devosia equisanguinis
AGGATCAGCTCGACCGCCTCGTCGCCGCCTACAACGACACCCCCAGAAAATGCCTTGCCTTCCGAACCCCCACCGAGGTCTTCTCAGACATCATCAACCGTGTTGCACTTCAACCGTGACTCCACCTCCCTGCCTTCGCAGGGATGACAAGTCGTGTGTTTTGCTCGGGTGTGGCCCGGACTACCTCAGCTCAGCGCGGCCAGCCGGCCGGACTCGATGATCCGCTGAAGGAACTTCTGGGTGCGCGGGTTCTCGGGGTTCGAGAACAGCTGGCGGGGCGCACCCTGCTCGATGATGCGGCCGCCATCGAGGAAGCAGACGCGATCCGCCACATCCCGCGCGAAGGCCATTTCGTGTGTGACGATCACCATGGTCATGCCCGTCTGCTTGAGATCGTGGATGATCTTCAGCACTTCGCCGATCAGTTCGGGGTCAAGGGCGGCCGTCACTTCATCGAGCAGCAGCACTTCGGGTTCGGTGGCGAGGGAGCGGACGATGGCGACACGCTGCTGCTGGCCGCCGGAAAGTTGCTCGGGATAGGACTTTGCGTACTGGCCAAGGCCGAACAGGTCGAGCAGCTTCATCGCGGCGGCTTCGGCGTCGGCGCGGGCGCGACCGTGGACCTTGATCGGGGCGAGCGTTATGTTCTGCAGCACGCTCATCGTGGGGAACAGGTTGTAGGCCTGGAAGACAATGCCGACCTTCTTGTAGAGGCCGGTGCGGCCGAAGCTCTCGTCGTAGATATCGACGCCGTCGATGCGGATGCTGCCCTCGTCGAACTCGGTGAGCCCGTTGATGCAGCGCAGCAGCGTCGACTTGCCGGAGCCCGACGCGCCGATCAGGCAGACGACTTCGTGGTCGGACACGCTGAGGTCGATCTGGTCCAGCACCTGGCGCTCGCCGTAGAACTTGGTGAGTTTTTCGATTTCGACGCGATGCATTCTAGAGAGCACCCTGGAGGCGGCGCTGGCGGTCCTTGCGCTGCAGGTGATCGGTCAGGCGCGCCAGCGGAATGGTGGCGAGCAGGAACAGGACCGCGGCGACGACCAGCGACGAATAATTGAAGGTGCGGGCAGTGTAGATCTGCGCTTCGCGCACCGCGTCGCGGACGCCGAGGACGGAGAGCAGCGCCACGTCCTTCTGCAGCGCGACAACGAGGTTCAGCATGGCCGGCACGACGTTGCGCAGGGCCTGCGGCAGGATGGCGTAGCGCAGGGTCTGCCACTGGGTGAGGCCGAGCGACTTGGCGGCCATGCTCTGGCCCTCGTGCACCGCCTCGATGCCGGAGCGATAGACCTCGGTGGCGTAGGCCGAGTAGCTGAGGATAAGAGCGATGCCGCCCCAGAACAGGCCCTCGCGCGGCAGGCCGGGCAGGTTCAGCGCCGGAATGCCGAAGCCGAACAGCAGCACAAGCAGCAGCGCAGGCAGGCCGCGGAACAGGTCGACATAGACGATGGCGAAGACGCGCAGCGGCGCGAACCAGGGGCCAGTCATGGCCCGAAAGATGGCGAGGATCAGCGCCCAGATGCCGATGCAGACGAGGCTGACCAGCCAGATCTGGAGGGAAACGAGAAAGCCGCGGGCAACGCCCGGCGCCGCTTCCACCATGGCCTCGATGGAAAAAAACTGCAGCTGGATGCGCGGCCATTGCGGGGCCGAGCCGACGAACCAGGCGATGGCGCCAAAGACCACCACCACGCTGGCCAAACTAATAAGGACCGGCGTGAGCCGGTCCTTCAGTGCGATCTGTCGGCGTCCCTTGCCGGGTCGTCGTGTCATTCAGCGATCACCGGGACATTCGGGTCGGCGACGAGGTACTTGGTCACCAGTTCTTCGATGGTGCCTTTCGCCTTGACGGCGGCGAGACCCTCGTTGATCCACGGCACGATCGGGTTGTCGAAGGCGAAGAGCAGGCCGAGGCCCTCGTCGCTCGGGTCCTTCGGCAGCAGCGCGGTGATCCTGGCTTCCGGCACCTGGCAGCAGGTGGCGTAGAGCGCGGTCGGCAGCGCGGCGATGGTGGCGTCGATCTGGCCGCCCTGCAGCGCCTGGAACACACCGGCCTGGTCGTCGTAGACGGCGGCGTTGTCGATGCCGAGCACGTTGGTCACGTAGTCGAAATCGGTGGTGCCGACGGCGACGCCCCAGCGGGCGGCCTTGAGGTCGGCGAACGACGTGGCGCTCGCCACGGCCGAGTCCGGCAGCGCGATCACGGCCTTGTCCGACTGGTAGTACACATCGGAGAAGGTGGCGACCTTGGCGCGATCCGGGGTCACCGAGATCTGCTGGATCGAGAAGTCGTAGGCCTTCGGGCCCGGCGCGATGGCGCCGTCGAAGGTCACGTCGACCCAGACCACGTCTTCCTTGGCGAAGCCGAGTTCGGCGGCCAGCGCGTAAACGAGCGCGGCCTCGAAGCCCTCACCGGCTTCCGGGTTGTTGTCGAGCACCCACGGTGGATAGCTCGGCTCGGAGGTCGAGACGGTCAGCTTGCCCGGGGTGAACAGGCGCGGGTCGTTCGGGGTCTTCTCCTGCGCGAAGGCAGGCATGACCATCGCGATCGCCGCCATAAGCGCGACCACGAATACGTTGTGCTTGTTAGCCATTCATCACTCTCTTCATTCCCGCCCGGCCGCATGCGGAAATGCTCCGCCTACCAGGCCCCTTGGCGAATTTACCGACAATCGGTGAGAGCGCCAGTCATAGAATTGCAAAAAACGTGTGCCGTGGGAACGTTCGTTGCCGGGCCCAACTACCGACGCGCAGCGGACTATGGCCAACGCCCGCGTCATTGCTTCCGGTCGTGGATAAACAACCGAATAGCTTTTCCGCTACCCTGCCATGCAACGGCAGCGCACTTTCCGCAGGAAACGTCATCTACACTGGGCGTGCCTCGCAGTGGCAGTTTATCTTCGAGATTCGAATTGTTACGGCGCACCGATGTGTCCAAACTTACCTGATGACGGGGGGCAGATCGTAATTACCCACCCCCTTGTCATCGGGGTAAATCCCTGAATCTCTGGGGCTATGGACAGAGGTGATTTGCAGCAGCTCAGCAAAGAGCAACTGATCGAGTTGGTGCTGCGGCTTCAGCGGCCCGACAAGAATTCGCGCACCTCG
>CAMDAL010000441.1 GCA_945888565.1 Devosia equisanguinis
GATACGCGACCGCTGAGAGAGCCGCCCGCATGTCCATTTCGCTCGACCTCGACCATTATTCGCATGTCGACCGGCCCAGGCCAGGCCGGACGTCGCTGGTCGGGCTGATGAAGCCGGAACTGCGCGATGTGCTCAAGGGCATCGGGCTCGATGACCGCGAAGCCAAGATGCGGGCCAGCCAGCTGTGGAACTGGATCTATCACAACGGCGTCACCGACTTCGACAAGATGAGCAACATCCAGAAGGGGTTCCGGCAGAAGCTCAGCGACACCTTCCTGCTCGACCGGCCCGAGATCGTCTCCGAGCAGATATCGATGGATGGCACGCGCAAGTGGCTGTTCCGCTTCCGCGACCCGAAGAACCCGCTGCTGCCACCGGTCGAGGTCGAGACCGTCTACATCCCCGAGGAAGACCGCGGGACACTCTGCGTCTCGTCCCAGGTGGGTTGTACCCTCACCTGCTCGTTCTGCCATACGGGGACGCAGAAGCTGGTGCGCAACCTGACCGCCGGCGAAATCCTCGGGCAGATCCTGATGGCGCGCGAGCGCCTCGGCGACTTTCCAGGCGGCGTCCGCCCCGACGATGGCGGCCTCGTGCCGGCGCCGCGCGGTTCGGGTGGGTCCGAAGGCGACAGCCGCGCCATCACCAATGTGGTGATGATGGGCATGGGCGAGCCGCTCTACAACTACGACAACGTCAAGCAGGCGTTGCTGATCGCCTCGGACGAGGCCGGGATCTCGCTGTCGAAGCGCCGCATCACGCTCTCGACCTCCGGTGTCGTGCCGTTCATCGAGCCGACCGGTCGCGAGATCGGCACGATGCTTGCCATTTCGCTCCATGCGGTGCGCGACGAACTGCGCGACATGCTGGTGCCGATCAACAAGAAGTACCCGCTCAAGGAGCTGATCCAGGCCTGCCGCGACTATCCCGGCCTGTCGAACGCCCGCCGCATCACCTTCGAATACGTGATGCTCAAGGACATCAACGATTCCGACGCCGACGCCCGCGAGCTGGTCCGCCTGCTCGCCGGCATCCCGGCCAAGATCAACCTGATCCCGTTCAACCCCTGGCCGGGCACCAACTATGATTGCTCGAGCTCGTCGCGGATCGAGAAGTTCGCCGATATCGTCAATCGCGCCGGCTACGCCTCGCCGGTCCGCACGCCGCGCGGCCGCGACATCCTCGCCGCCTGCGGCCAGCTGAAGAGCGAAACCGAGCGGCTGAGCAAGAAAGACCGCGACGCGCTCACCGCGTAACGTTCGGGCCAATGCGTCGTGTCTCTCGCAAGCAGGTGGAACAGGCGACAGCGGCGGTCGATGCCTGGGCCGCGTCGCGACGCCCACCGGTCTGCCCGCTGTGCGAGCGGCCCATCCTGCCTGGTACCAAGCAGAGCCGCCATCACCTGACACCGCGGCTCAAGGGGGGCGCCCGGATGGGCACGGTCCTGCTGCACCAGATCTGCCACAGCGCCATTCACGCCCGATTTTCGGAGACGGAACTCGCTACGCGCCTTGCCGACGTCGACGCCCTGCGCACGCATCCCGATCTCACCGAGTTCATCGCCTGGGTCAGAACCAAGCCGCCCGAGTTCCATGCCCCCACCCGCAAGACGCGCACCGAACGCGAGCGGCATCGCGGCAGAAGCCGCTGAACAAATCGTCAGACGACGTTCACCTTCATGGCTTCGGTGGGGCGAAAGTGTGGAATTTGTAACTGTTCCACGTGAAACATCAATACCTTAGCGCTTTTTGGCCGGTACGAACAGCACCGCGCCGCCCACCAGGCTCAGCACCGCGCAGACCCCGAACACCGCCCAGTAGCCAAAGGCTTCCGCGAATATCCCGGTGCCGAGGCCCGACAGCAGGGCTCCGGCACTCATGGTGTTGCCGAACAGCGCCGAGGCAACGCCCGCCCGTCCCGGCAGCAACTGCTGCACGTAGGCCATGCCGACCACCGAGAGGATTCCGATGGCGGCAGCCCGCGGGATCTGCCCCAGATACAGCGAGAGCAGTGTCGGCCAGAGCAGGGCCATCAGGAAATATGCGGCGAACAGGGCGAAGCCGAACACCAGCAGCGGCACGCTCACCCTGGCCATCGGCCGGACCACGAACAGCCCCATCACCAGCACTTCGATCGCGGCGCAGAGGCTGAACAGCAGCCCCACGTCGGTCTCGCTGCCCAGCTCCCGCACGACCACGATCGACATGGCGTTTGAGCCCATGAACATCACGGTGTGGAACGCCGTCATGGCGATCACCGCAGGGGCGGCGGCGCGCACCACGTCGAGGGTGATCTTCTGGCGCTCCGACGTATCGGCGGGCACCACCTTGACGCGGCTCGCAAGCACCACGCCCAGTGCGAGCGCGGCCAGCAGCGATGCCCCCACATAGACGCCAGTAAAGCTCCAGCCGGCCACGAGGCCGGCGCCGATTGCCGGGCCGATGGCCCAGCTCAGCGACGAGGTCATCCGGAGGGCAGCCATGCCGCGCGAGACGGTCTCGCCGCCCACCCGGTCGAGATAGCCCTTGGCCATGGCGAACATCAGGGCGAACGAGGCTGAGCTTGGACCGAACAGCGCCACCCCGACAGCGATCAGCATCCAGGTCTGGGTCAGCGCGGCGCAAAGGGCGAGACCGAGAATCTTGGCGCCCATCGCCACCAGCAGCGGCCAGAGGATCGGCTTTCTGTCGTGCATGTGGCCGAACAGGGTGGTGACGGCGATGCCGGAAATCGCCGAGAGCGTCAGGAAGGCGCTGAGCTCGAGCGGGCTCATGCCGATCTTTTCGACCGCCAGCAGCGCCATGTAGCTGCCGGCTACCGCCTCGGCGAGGGTGGCGGCGAGGATGGCCGCGAGCGCAGGCGTGAACGAGGGCACCCTGAACAGCGCAAGGCTGGAGCTGATCGACACGATCGGAGATCCTGCGCCGGAGCGCGAGTTGAGGAGGGAAGCGGCAGGATGCTACACCTAGGTTGTGTACTCATAAAGGGATTGAACGAACCCGCTGACGCGGGACTGGCGTGTGCGTATGGCTGGGATGGTCTTCTGATGGGAAGGTTTGGTTGCTGAGACCAACCCCTGACCAGGAGACCATCCCATGGCTGAAGCCACGGCAG
>CAMDAL010000442.1 GCA_945888565.1 Devosia equisanguinis
ATCGGCCCGTCGTCCGACCGTGACGCCTGAGCGACCGGCCGCGTCATGCTGGCACCGCCAGCCATGGCCTGCTAGGAGGACGCCGTTCTGTTGGAGAGGCGGCATGATCATCGCGGTGGATGGACCAGCAGCCTCGGGCAAGGGCACGCTCGCCGCGGGCCTTGCCCGGCACTACGGCCTGCCGCATCTGGATACCGGGCTGCTGTATCGGGCAGTCGGGCTGGCTGTCGCCGGGCTCGATGGCACCGGGCAGTTCGAGGCCGCTGCCATCGCCGCCGCACGCTCCGTCGATCCGTCGGTGCTCGATGCCGAAGCGCTATCGACCGGCGAGGCCGGCCAGCTGGCGAGCAAGGTCGCGGTGATCGGCGAGGTGCGCGCGGCACTGTTCGATTTCCAGCGCGCCTTCGCTACTCAGCCTGGCGGCGCGGTGCTCGACGGCCGCGACATCGGCACCAATATCGCGCCCGATGCCGAGGTGAAGCTGTTCATCAAGGCCGACAGCAAGGCGCGGATGGAACGCCGGGCCCGCCAGTTCGAGCTGAAGGGGCTGCCGGTTGACCGCTATGCCCTCTATCATCAGATAGAGCAGCGGGACGCCCGGGACATGGCCAATCCCAATGGCGGATTCTATCCGGCGGCCGATGCCCACTTGCTGGATACCACGCTTCTGGATATAGAGGCCGCACTCCGCGCAGCCGTCGCCATTGTCGACGGGGTGATGGCCGAAAAGAGCAGGTCCGCAAAGCTAGTCTGAGCCGGACCTAATCCAACTCTTCCAGGCACTGCCCCCGAGCCAGAGCATTCCTGGGCCGGCACCGGAACCAATCGTACATCAGTCAGGCCCGCGCGCCAGCGCACCGGATCGTCTTTTGCTGACGATGGCAACCGGGCCCCACAACACCAGCCACCGGTGGCAAGATGGAGAACAAGCTTGGCAGTTCAAACTGTGACCAAGGAAGATTTCGAATCCCTGCTGATGGACTCGTTCCTCGAGAACGAGCCGATGGAAGGTGCCGTCGTCAAGGGCACCGTCGTCGCGATCGAAAAGGATCTCGCGATCATCGACGTCGGCCTGAAGACCGAAGGCCGCATCGCGCTGAAGGAATTCGGCGCCGCCGGCCGTGACGGCACCATCAAGGTCGGCTCGGTCGTGGAAGTCTATGTCGATCGCGTCGAGAACGCCGTCGGCGAGGCTGTCCTCAGCCGTGAGAAGGCCCGCCGCGAAGAGAGCTGGGTCAAGCTCGAAGAGAAGTACGCCGCCAACGAGCGCGTCGAAGGCATCATCTTCAACCAGGTCAAGGGTGGTTTCACCGTCGACCTCGAAGGTGCCGTGGCCTTCCTGCCGCGTTCGCAGGTGGACATCCGTCCGATCCGCGACATCGGCCCGCTGATGAATGTACCGCAGCCGTTCCAGATCCTGAAGATGGACAAGCGCCGCGGCAATATCGTCGTGTCGCGTCGCGCCATCCTCGAAGAGTCGCGCGCCGAACAGCGTTCGGAAATCGTCCAGCAGCTCGAAGAGGGCCAGGTTGTCGACGGCGTGGTCAAGAACATCACCGACTACGGTGCGTTCGTTGACCTCGGCGGTATTGACGGCCTGCTGCACGTCACCGACATCGCTTGGCGCCGGGTCAACCACCCGTCCGAAGTTCTCGCCATCGGCGAGACCATCAAGGTGCAGATCGTCCGCATCAACCACGAGAGCCACCGCATCTCGCTCGGCATGAAGCAGCTTCAGGCCGATCCGTGGGATGGCATCGAGGCCAAGTACCCGGTGAGCGCTAAGTTCTCGGGCCGCGTGACCAACATCACCGACTACGGTGCGTTCGTCGAGCTGGAGCCGGGCATCGAAGGCCTGATCCACGTCTCCGAGATGAGCTGGACCAAGAAGAACGTCCACCCGGGCAAGATCGTCTCGACCTCGCAGGAAGTCGAAGTGATGGTGCTCGAGGTCGATCCCGAGAAGCGTCGTATCTCGCTCGGCCTGAAGCAGACCCTCGCCAACCCGTGGGAAACCTTCGCCGAACGCTTCACGGTCGGCACGACCGTCGAAGGCGAAGTCAAGAACAAGACCGAGTTCGGCCTGTTCATCGGCCTCGATGGCGACGTCGACGGCATGGTGCACCTCTCCGACCTCGACTGGCAGAAGCCGGGCGAGCAGGCACTCGAGACCTACAACCGTGGCGACATGGTTTCGGCCAAGGTGCTCGACGTCGACGTCGAGAAGGAGCGCATCTCGCTCGGCATCAAGCAGCTCGCCACCGGCGAGACCGGCTCGAGTGCTCCTGGCGATGCCGGTGCTCCGGCCGAAGCCGGCGGTCTGCGCAAGAACGCCGTTGTGACGGGCGTTGTGACCGAGGTCAATGATGGCGGCATCGAAGTGCGCATCAACGACACCGATGTCACCGCGTTCATCCGTCGTGCCGACCTGAGCCGTGACCGCAACGAACAGCGTCCCGAGCGCTTCAGCAAGGGCGAGAAGGTCGACGCGCGCATCACCCAGTACGATCGCAAGACCGGCCGTATCCAGCTGTCGATCAAGGCGCTGGAAATCGCCGAGGAACGCGAAGCCGTGGCGAACTACGGTTCGTCCGACTCGGGTGCGTCGCTCGGCGACATCCTGGGCGCTGCGCTCAAGGGCCGCGGCGACGAAAAGTAAGCTTCTCCAGAAGCTGATCGAATCCGGGGCTCGCACTTTGGTGCGGGCCTCTTTTTTGGAATGGTGATCTGGTTAGAGGCGTGTCGAAATGCTGATCAAGGATGTCGCCTGGCGCCTGCTGACGGCCTACGACCTGCCGGCGGTGCAGGCTATCGCGGATACTGTCCACGTTGATTTCTACGAGAGCGCCGAGGTGCTGGCCGAGCGCCAGCGGCTCTACCACAATGGCTGCTACCTGCTGGAGATCGGCGAAAAGCCGGTCGGCTACCTGCTGAGCCACCCCTGGACCTACGCCACCCTGCCGCCGCTCAATACCCTGCTCGGCCAACTGCCGACCAACCCCGACACCTACTACATTCACGACCTCTGCCTGCTGCCGGTCGCGCGCCGCATCGGTTCGGCCGGCAAGATTCTCGGCGCGCTCGTGAAGCACGCCAGGGCC
>CAMDAL010000443.1 GCA_945888565.1 Devosia equisanguinis
CGCGGTGCCGCCGTAGTTGAGCGCATTGTTGGAGAACTCGCCCTGGACCGAACTGCCAAGGGTGACGCCGCTGCCGGTGGTCAGTTCGGCGCCTGCCGTGGCGAGCAGGCTATCCGCATTGGGGGTGGCCCCGGCAACGGTGAACGAGGAACCCGGCATCATCTGGAACTCGGCCACCGCATCGTAGCCCGAGCGCATGTCGTGGGCCCAGGCGGCGCTGGCGTAGAGGTTCAGCGTGCCGCCGTCGTCGAGATCGGTCACCCAGTCGGCGCGGGCGCCGATCTCGGTGCGCAGCGAGAGTGCAAGGCCGGCGTCGTAGTCGAGGGCGAAGGTGGAGGCGCCGGACTCGGTGACCTCGGAGTAGCCGGGGGTGGAGAAGGCCTGGCCGCGCAGCGCAACGTAGGGCGTGAACCAGCCCAGATCATAGCCAACCTCGATCTCGGCAGCAAAGTTGGTGGCATCGAACTCGGCGGTGTAGTGGTCGGTGCCGGCGAAGGTGAGGGTGCGGTCGAGCGAGACGCGGTGATAGCCGGCGGCGACTGCGCCGGCGACGTAGGCCTGCTCGAAGGTGGACCGGGCATAGAGGGCAGCCTGCAGCACGGCGCTCCTGCCGCTGCCGAGGTCGTCCTCGAGATTGAAGCTGGTACCGCCGCCAGAGACAGCGACGCCGACCATGGTGTCGGCCCCGACGGCCCGCTCGAAGCCGACGGCCACGCCATAGGCGGTCGAGGTAGTGGCGTGCGAGCCGGTGCCGGTGTCGCCATCGACCTCGGTGCGGTTGCCATAGCCGCTCATCCAGGCGGTCCATTCGCCATCGCGGCGCGGCTGGACCACGCCATCGAAGCCGTCGAACGCGTCGCTGCCGGCCGGTTCAGCGGCCGCGGCGTAGCCCATGACGCTCACCGTGCCGCCGGCCGTGGGCTGGTCGTAGCTGGTGAGCAGGGCGCGGCTGTCGCCGTGGTTGCCACGCAGCAGATCGAGGAAGGAATCCATGCCCTGCGTGCCGGAGGGCGCGACCTCGGTGCCGAGTTCGCCCGAGAGCTGCTCGAGTGCATCGGCGAGTTCGGTGGGAGAGAGGAGGGCCAGCAGCTGGAAGCTTAGCGGCAGGGTGCCGCCATTGGTGACGTACTCAGCGATCGCGTCGGTGATCGAACCGCCATTGCCGGTGATGTCGTCGCCGAGGATATCGGCGATTTCCTCCGCATCGGTGGTGAAGGTGCAGACGTTGATGACGTTGTTGTTCAGGTTGACAGCGCCGGTCTGGGCGAGAGCCGCGCCACAGTCGATGGTGGCGGTGCTGTTGAGGGTGATCGTCGCCTGGGCCAGGATCTGGCCGACGAAGCTGGTGCCGGTGCCGAGCGTGGCGGACGAGCCGACGACGAAGAAGACGTTGGATGGCGACACTGCGCCTACCAGCTCGATGGCGGAGTTGCTGGCCGTGGTCAGGCTGGAGCCGACCTGGATGACGAAGATGTCGTCCTCGTCGCCCTGGAGGGTGAGAGTGCCGGTCAGGCCGGCGGTGTCGGCGAAGGAGTAGACGCCGGCGAACAGCGTCAGGCCGCCCAGGTCTCCGGACATCGGGGGCTCGGTGGTGGTGAGGCCCATCAGTACGTTGAAGGCGGAGGTCAGGTCGCTCTTGGCCCGCACGGCTACGGCGTCGGCCACATGGACCTCGCCATCGACAGTAACTGAACCCTGGCCGGTGAACGAGGTGCCCGGGCTGAGGCCGATATTGCCGGTGATGGTGGTAGCGCCGGTATTGGTGATGGTCGAGCCGGCAAGGACGGCGTAGCTCGACAGATCCTGGGCGTGGGCGGTGGCTACCGGCATGAGCCCGGCAAGACAAGCCACGGACACCAGGAGCTGTTTTTGTATGGCGGTCCGTCGCGACGTCAAAATTTCTGTGAATATAGCCATGGCTTTAAACTCACCTTCTCGAAGTATTCTACGCTGTCATGGCAGGCAAAAGCTGCAACAGAATTCTTAAATCGGTTGACGTATATTTCAGATTGAACGCCGCGTTAACTAATTTTTACAGGTACGAGCGTCAGTCTGTGTCACAATAAGCTGGTATTTATCTCGATTTGTGCAGACTTTCACTTACGTATCGACCCCGTGCCGGGGCCAGCCCGTGGCATGGTTTAGGTCCCTTGCCGGCGAAATCAGCGGGGACATCGGTGCGCGGCAGTTGCGGCCATCGGGTGTGGCGGTGCCTATGGGGCGATGACCGCATGCGGCGCGTCGTCCGGGCGTGATTTCGGGCTTTGCCGGAGGGGCGGCGGGCTGTAAGCAGGCGCCTGCAATTCCAAGGGAGCATTTTGATGAGCATCACCCGCTACGAGGCTGGCAAGCGCATGAGCCAGGCCGTGGTCCACGGCAACACCGTCTACCTCGCCGGCCAGGTGGCCGCCGACTACAACGGCACGATCGAAAAGCAGACGGCCGAAGTGCTGGCGGCGGTGGACAAACTGCTGGCGCAGGCCGGGACCAGCAAGGCCAAGCTGCTGACGATCCAGGTGATCCTCAACAATATCGGCGACTTCGCCGCGATGAACACCGTCTACGATGCTTGGATCGACCCCGCCAACCCGCCGACCCGCGCCTGCATCGAAGCCCGCCTCGCGCATCCGTCGCTGAAGGTGGAAGTGATCGCGGTCGCGGCGCTGGACTGATCTGCGCTTCGGGGGGCGGTGCTGATGCCGCCCCCGACGCCAAGCTTCGCCTGGTGCCTAAAGCGGCTTCTGGACGGCGGCCTTGGGCTTGGGGGGCTTCTTCGCGGGCTTGACCTCGACAGGCTTGGCCTTCTTGGCCGGCTTGTTCTCGCCCGCCTTCACCCTGGCCTTGTTGGCTTTCTGGCCGGCCTTGACCTCAGGCGGCATTTCCAGCGGGTTCCTGCCCTTGCTGGCCCTGGCGGTGCGCGTGCCGGTTTCCTGAACGAGCGCCCTGGTCGCTTCCTCGTGGGCGAGGTGCCAGTAGTGGTCGCCGCGGCCATCGGGGCGGCCATCAGCCTCCCAGAGGTAATAGGCGCGCTGACGGATGGCGTCGTCGCTGACGATCGCGGCGGTGTCGGCCGGTTTAGCCTTGCC
>CAMDAL010000444.1 GCA_945888565.1 Devosia equisanguinis
AAGAAGGTGCTGCATGACCTCGAGGCGATGGGCGTCCTCACCTGGGTCGAAGACAAGAAGATCATGGTGCCCTTCGACGAGAAGTCGAAGCAGGTGGTGATCGAGCCGTTCCTCACCGACCAGTGGTTCGTCCGTGCCGACGTGCTGGCCGAGCCGGCGCTCGCCGCCGTGCGCGAAGGCCGGATGAAGTTCGTGCCCAAGCAGTACGAGAACACCTATTTCGCCTGGATGGAGAACATCAAGCCGTGGACCATCTCCCGCCAGCTGTGGTGGGGGCACCAGATCCCGGCATGGTACGGCCCGCGTCTCAACACCGACCCCGACTTCAACAATGGCAGCGCCGGCCCCAAGGTCTTCGTCGCCGGCACTGAGGCGGAGGCGATTGCGCAGGCCGAAGCCTACTATGTGGGCCGCAAGATCGAGGTCTTTACCGGCGGCCTCAACTCGGCCGACTACGTGAAGGCCTATAACGGCTTCGACACCACCCAGCGCGACCGGCGCAACGCCACCACCTGGCAGATGCGCAAGCAGCGCGACCCGTTCGCCGAACTGTCGGACTCCAAGGTACCGCTCCATCGCGACGAGGACGTGCTCGACACCTGGTTCTCCTCGGCGCTGTGGCCGTTCTCGACCATGGGCTGGCCGAACGACACGCCCGAACTGGCGAAATACTACCCCACCGACGTGCTGGTCACCGGCTTCGACATCATCTTCTTCTGGGTCGCCCGGATGATGATGATGGGGCTTGAATTCACCGGCAAGGAGCCCTTCCACACCGTCTACATGCATGCCCTCGTTCGCGACGAGCACGGGCAGAAGATGTCGAAGACCAAGGGCAACGTCATCGATCCGCTGAAGCTGATCGACGGCTACGGCGCCGACGCGACCCGCTTCACGCTGGCGGCGATGGCAGCACAGGGCCGCGACCTGCGCCTGTCGATGGCGCGCGTCGAGGGCTACCGCAACTTCGTCACCAAGCTCTGGAACGCTGCGCGCTTCCTTGAGATGAACGACTGTATTCGCCTCAACGGTTTCGGCCCGCGCGACAACCGCCTGGCGCTCAACCGCTGGATCGTCGGCTCCACCGCCCGCGCCGTCGAGACGGTCACCAAGGCGATTGAGGACTACCGCTTCAACGAGGCCGCCAACGCCGCTTACGACTTCGTCTGGGGCACCTTCTGCGACTGGTACCTCGAACTGGCCAAGCCCATCCTCACGGGCGACGACGAGGGTGCGAAGATCGAGACCCGCGCCACCGCGGCCTACGTGCTCGACCAGATCCTGAAGCTGCTCCATCCCTTCATGCCCTTCATCACCGAAGAGCTGTGGGCCGAGACCGGCAAGATCGGTCCGAAGCGCGACCGGCTGCTGATCCTCAGCGCGTGGCCCGACATGAAGGGCCTTGAGGAGCCTGCCGCCACTGCCGAACTCGATTGGCTGATCGCGCTCGTTTCCGGCATCCGCTCGGTCCGCCAGGAAATGAACGTGCCCGGCGGCGCCAAGATCAAGCTGGTGGTCGTCGGGGCAGGCGAGGAGACCGGCACGCGTGTCGAGGCCCATCTGGGCTCGCTGACCCGCCTCGCCCGGCTGGAGACGGTCGACTACGCCTCCGATGTCCCACCCGAGTCGGCGCAGATCGTGCTCGGCGAGGCAGTGTTTGCCCTGCCGCTGGCGGGCGTCATCGACATCGCCGCCGAACGCGCCCGCTTGCAGAAGGACATGGCCAAGGAAGACAGCGAGATCGACAAGATCGACCGCAAGCTCGGCTACGAGCAGTTCGTTGCCAAGGCCCCACCCGAGGTGATCGAGGAGCAGCGGCAGCGCCTTGCCGACGCCGTCGAGCGCCGCAACTACCTCGCCGAAGCGCTCGCCCGGCTGAGCTGAACCCATAGGGGCCCACCATGGGCGATATTCCCGGCTCCAATACCCGCCCGCCCGTCCGCGACTGGATGACCATCGTCCAGTTCGACGGGCGCGGCGGCGTGCGAAAGGTCGAGGAGGCCGAAGAGGCCACCTTCGTCACCCCCGCCAAGGGTTTTGCGCTGATCTCGGGCAACTCCCGTGCGCCGGAATTCCGCGTCTGGCTGAAGAAGGAACTCGGCGACTTCTACGCCGACCTCGTCACCGTGCCCTCGACGCGCTCGCGCTGCACCGTCATTGACGACAAGGCGCTGGTGGTCCTGCGTGTCGCCCGTCCCGGCGCCGAGCCCGAGGATGTTGGCCGGCAACTGCTGTCGCTATGGCTGGAGAAGGGGCGCGTCATCATCGCCTCGGAGCTGAACATCGTCGAGTTCCTCGGCATCGGGCAGTGGCAGCAGACGCATCACGCGCCGCACTCGCCGGCCGACCTCGTGGCCCGCCTGGCGCTGCGGGCCGCCGACCGCCTCGAGCCGCTGATCGAGCGGCTGGGCAACAGCCTCGACGTGATCGAGGAAAACCTGATGATGAACCGCAACCACGACTCGCGTAGCCGCCTCGCGCACCTGCGCCGCACCATCATCAACATGCGCCGCCTCGTCTGGCCGCAGCGCGACGTGCTGACGACACTCGAAATCGAGGACCTGAGCTTCCTCACCAACCGCGACCGGGTCCGCCTGCGCGAAGCCGCGGCCCGCACCGCCCGCCTCGGCGACGAGTTGCAGACCCTCTCCGAGCGCGCCGTGCTGGTGCACGAGCAACTACTCGACACCCGCGCCGAGCAGATGAACCAGACCATGCTGCTGCTGGCCGCCGCCACCGTGGTACTGATGCCGCTCACCGTCATCAGCGGCATCCTCGGCATGAACCTGCCGATCCCGTTCGCCCACGAACCCTGGGCCTTCTGGGTTGTGTGCGGCGGGCTGGTGGCGATGGGGGTGGCCATCTACCTGTTTATGAAGAAGCAGAAGTGGGTGTGAGGGAGGGGCGCCGCCCTTGCAACAGCGTCTCCTCCCCCTTGGCGGGGGAGGGTAGCGACGCTAGGAGCGAAGCGACGTAGCAGAGCTAGGGTGGGGGTGAGTCTGCGCCCCTCACGGCACCGCCGCGTAAGCCGTGTATGCGCTTGTTGCCAGCCAGCCCGCATCGATCGGTAG
>CAMDAL010000445.1 GCA_945888565.1 Devosia equisanguinis
CAGGTGGCGACTTGGGTCCCTGCTTTCGCAGGGATGACACCTCAGTGGGGGACCACTGATGAGTGACTTCGCCGCTTCAGCCCCAGCCCCACGCATCGCTGTCGACAAGCTTGGCGTGCTCATTGCCGTGATCGCGGCGGGCGCGGCGGTGCTGCCGTTTGCGGCGTTCCGGGCCAATCGGATCGTCGTGGGGATCAGCAAGGGGATATTCGAGGCGCTGCCGATGTGGGAGGCGATGCTGGTCGCGCTGGCGCTGACCGCCGCGATCCTCGTGGCGCTGCTCAAGACCCCCAACCTCTGGCGGCTGGTGGCCAGCCTTGCGATGCTGGCCTTGCTGTTCGTTGCCATCGGCAATGCCGCCAGTTTCCTGACCCCCGAGGGCGACAAACTCGCTCGGGTGTCGCCGGGAGGCGGGTTCTGGCTGCTGCTCTTTGCCTTCGCACTGCTGGCCGCCGACAGTTTTACCCGGCTGAAACTCGGGCCGTGGCTGCGCATTTTGACGCTGCTGCTGGTGGCGGGGGCGATTGCCGGGCTGCTGTGGTCCGGCGCCTGGAACGACCTGTCGATCCTCAAGGAATATGCCAATCGGGCCGAGGCCTTCTGGCGTGAAGGACAGACGCACATCGCGCTGGCGCTCGGCTCGCTGGCCGCGGCGACAGTGGTCGGCATCCCGCTCGGCATCCTCTGCCATCGCGTGCCGCCGATGCGGGCCGCTGTGCTGAACGTCCTCAATGCCGTGCAGACCATCCCTTCGATTGCGCTGTTCGGCCTCCTGATCGCGCCGCTCGCCTGGGTGGCCGCCAACGTGCCGGGCGCCGCCGCCATCGGCATTTCCGGCATCGGCGCGGCGCCGGCGATGGTGGCGCTGTTCGCCTACTCACTGCTGCCGGTGGTCGCCAACACCGTAGTCGGGCTCGAAGGCGTGCCCCCCGCCGCCACCGACGCGGCGCGCGGCATGGGCATGACCGGCTGGCAGCGGCTGGCCAAGGTCGAGTTTCCGCTGGCCTTCCCGGTGATCCTCACCGGCATCCGCATCGTGCTGGTGCAGAATATCGGCCTAGCCACCATCGCTGCGCTCATCGGAGGCGGCGGCTTTGGCGTGTTCGTGTTCCAGGGCGTCGGCCAGACGGCGATGGATCTGGTGCTGCTTGGCGCCGTTCCTACCGTCGTGCTGGCCTTCGCCGCCGCCGTCATCCTCGACGCCATCGTCGAGATGGTCTCCACCCGGAGCAGACCCGCATGATCCAGATCGAAGCCCTCACCAAGGACTATGACGGGCTGACCGTCGTCGACCACGTGACGATGCGGATCGACGATGGCGACATCGCCGTCATCGTCGGCACCTCGGGCTCCGGCAAGACCACCCTGCTGCGCATGATCAACCGGCTGATCGAGCCCACCTCGGGTTCGGTGCGCATCGATGGCAAGGATACGCGGTCGGTCCCGGCGCATCTGCTCCGCCGCGGAATCGGCTATGTCATTCAGGGACACGGCCTGTTTCCGCACCGCACCGTTGGCCAGAACATCGCCACCGTGCCGGTGCTGATGGGCTGGGACAAGGCGCGCATCGACCGGCGAGTTGAGGAACTGCTGGATCTGTTCCAGTTGCCCGCCGGCCAGTTCCGCGATCGCCTGCCGTCGGAGCTGTCGGGCGGACAGCAGCAGCGTGTCGGCGTGGCGCGGGCGCTCGCCGCCGAGCCGAAGGTGCTGCTGATGGACGAGCCGTTCGGCGCGCTCGATCCGATCATTCGCGCCAAGGCGCAGGCCGACCTTGTCGGTATCCAGAAGCGGTTCGGCACCACCATCGTGCTGGTGACGCACGACATGGAGGAGGCGATCCACCTCGGCACGAAGATCGCCGTTATGGACCAGGGCAAGCTGCTACAATACGCGACACCGGCCGAAATCGTGGTGAAACCCGCGACCGACTTCGTTGGCGAACTGCTGGGTTCGGGCGATCGCGCCTTCCGCTTGCTCGGTCTTCGGCGCATCGGCGACTTTGTCGAACCGGGCGAGGCCTCAGGGGCGCCGGTTTCGGCCGAGCAGACGCTCCGCGATGGCCTCGAGGAGGCGCTTTGGTCCGGCCGCGCGGTTCTGCCGGTGGTGGACGGCGCCGGCAAGCCGGTCGGCCGACTGACCCTCGCCACGCTGCAGCGGCTGGGGGCGCGGCCGCAATGAAGATCGGGCTGATCGTCAGGCTCGTAGTTCTGGTGCTGCTGGTGGCCTTCGTGGTGTCGCCCGCGAGCTTCGAGTGGGCCTTCCTACCGCTCACCAAGAATAACCAGCCCGCGATCTACACCCAGAATACTCTGCTCAGCCTGACCCTGAGCCACCTGACCTTCGTCGTGATCGCGACAGTCGCGTCTACCTTCGTCGCCGTAGGGCTGGCGATCGTGGTGACGAGGCCGTTCGGTGTGGAGTTCCTGCCATTGAGCCTGTCGCTCGCCAATATCGGGCAGACCTTTCCGCCCGTCGCGGTGCTCGCACTCTGCGTGCCGATCCTGGGGTTCGGGGCCGGGCCAACGCTGGTGGCACTGTTCCTCTACGGCCTGCTGCCGATCTTCGAAAATGCGCTCACCGGCCTGACGACGCTGCCCCCATCGGTCAACGAGGCGGCGCGCGGTGTGGGCATGACCGGCGGGCAGCGGCTGCTCGGGGTGGAACTGCCGCTGGCAACCCCGGTGATTCTGGCCGGCATCCGCCTTTCCGTGGTGATCTCCGTTGCGACCGCCACCATCGGCTCCACTGTCGCCGCCAGTACGCTGGGCGAGGTGATCATCGCCGGGCTCCTTTCAAACAACATCGCCTTCGTGCTGCAGGGCGGCCTGGTGGTCGGCGTCATGGCCGTGCTGATCTACGATGCGCTCTCCGCGCTGGAGCGGGTGCTGATGGCCCGCACCGGGCAGCGACGGTGAGGTACAAGCCCAGAGGTGTCATCCCTGCGAAAGCAGGGAGGTGGAGTCACGGTTGAAGTGCAACACGGTTGATGATGTCTGAGAAGACCTCGGTGGGGGTTCGGAAGGCAAGGCATTTTCTGGGGGTGTCGTTGTAGGCGGCGACGAGGCGGTCG
>CAMDAL010000446.1 GCA_945888565.1 Devosia equisanguinis
GACGCGACCGTCGTCATCACGCTCTCAGCCCGTTCGGTGTCGCTGCCCTACAACCTCAGCTACGTCTGGATCGTCAACGACGCCGCGGCCGACATCACCGCCACCGAAGACGGCACCGGCCCCTACACGCTCGGCGAATGGCGCCGTGGTTCCGCCCTGGCGCTGGCGAAGTTCGACGGCTACTGGGGTGAAGCCCCGACCAACGCCGAAGTGGTCTACACCTACTTCACCGACGCGACCGCGCTGAACAACGCGCTCCTCACCAACGCCGTCGACGTCATCACCTCGGTGCAGAGCCCGGACTCGCTGGCTCAGTTCGTCGGCAACCCGGCCTACACCGTCACCGAAGGGGCCTCGACCACCAAGGAACTGCTGGCCTGGAACGACCGCGTCGCCCCCTTCGACAACGTCAAGGTCCGCAAGGCGCTGGCCAAGGCGACCGACAAGGCCCGCCTGCTGAACGCCATCTGGGGCGATTACGGCACCCTGATCGGCTCGTTCGTGCCGCCGACAGACCCGTGGTACGTCGATCTCACCGCCGTCGATGCCTATGACGTCGAGGCCGCCAAGGCGCTGCTCGCCGAGGCCGGCTACGCCGATGGCTTCGAGTTCACCCTCGATACGCCGGATTACGACCCGCACCCGATCGTCGCGCAGTTCCTGCAGGCCGAATACGCCAAGGTCGGCGTGACGGTGAACATCAACATCATCACCGCCAACGAGTGGTACGAGAAGATCTACAAGGCGCAGGACTTCCAGGCGACCCTGCAGGAGCACGTCAACCACCGCGACATCGTGTTCTACGGCAACCCCGACTTCTACTGGGGCTACAACAACCCCGACGTGGTCAAGCTGATCGCCGACTCTGAATCGGCCGCCAGCGAAGCCGAGCAGGTGGAAAAGCTCACCGAAGCCAACAAGCTGATCGCCGAGGACGCAGCCTCCAACTGGCTCTACCTCTACCCGCAGATCGTGGTGTCGGCCGCCAACGTCACCGGCTACCCGGTCAACGGCCTCAACTCGCAGTTCTTCGCCTACGGCATCAAGAAGACGAACTAAGCGGTTGATGTGGCTCGCAGCCCCCGCTTTTCGGAGCGGGGGCTCTTTGCCTTAACCCCCACCCCGGTTCCGCTAGCTCGCCTTGCTCGCAAGCTTCACCACCCTCCCCACAAGGGGGAGGGAGACCAGTGGCACACAAGCTATCAGCGGCGGCTCCCTCCCCCCTGTGGGGAGGGTAGCGTCGCTAGGAGCAAAGCGACGTAGAAGAGCTAGGGTGGGGGTCGTCTTTCTGCCGATCTGCTTACCCCTGGACAACGCCCCCCATCCTGCGGAAAGGAGGGACCGATGCTCACCTACCTCCTGCGCCGCCTGCTGATCCTCGTGCTGTCGCTGTTCATCGCGGCGGTGGTGCTGTTCGTCCTGCTCCGCCTGCTCCCCGGTGATCCGGCCAACGCCCTGCTTGGCGTCGGCGCGACCGAGGCGCAGATCGAGGCCGCTCGCGCCCAGATCGGCTCGGACCAGCCGCTGATCGTCCAGTTCGGCGCCTTCGTCGGCGATCTCGCCCGCTTCGACCTCGGCGCCTCGTTCGTCAGCAAGGCCGGTGTGCTAGAGGAAATCGGCAACCGCATGAGCGTCACCGCACCGCTCACCCTCCTCGGCTTCCTCCTCGCCATCGTCATCGCCCTGCCGCTCGGCATCGTCGCCGCGGTGAAATCGCACCGCTGGTACGGCGCGGCGATCTCCATCGTGTCGCAGCTCGGCATCGCCATCCCGGTATTCTGGCTCGGTATCCTCATCGTCACCGTTTTCGCCATCAACCTGCGCATCTTCCCCTCGGGCGGCTTCCCGCTGAAGGGCTGGGACAAGTTCGGCGAGGCCCTGACCGCCATGGTGCTCCCCACCGTCACCGTCGCCCTCGTCATCGCCGCCTCGCTCATCCGCTATGTCCGCGCCGCCACGCAGGATGTGCTCGGTTCCGACTATATCCGCACCGCCCGATCGCTCGGCGCCAGCTTCCCCGAAGCGCTGGTGAAGCACGGCATCCGCAACGGCGCCGTGCCGGTGGTCTCAATTCTTGGCATCGAGCTCGCCACCACCTTCCTCGGCGCCGTGGTGGTGGAAAAGGTCTACGCCCTGCCCGGCCTCGGCTCGATGCTGCTGCTCGCCATCCAGCAGCGCGACTACCCCAACGTGCAGGGCGTGCTGTTCATCTCGACCCTGCTCGTCCTGCTGATCGGCTTTGCCGCCGACCTGCTGCAGCGTTTCATCGACCCGCGCCTCCGCGGCCGCCGGAGCGAGCCATGAAACGCCCGATGAAGCGCGCCACCCTCACCTTCGGCATCATCCTCGTCGGCCTGCATGTGGCGGTCGGGCTGCTGACCCTCGTCTGGCTGCCCTACGACCCCACCGGCATGACCGGCGGCCGCCTGTCCCCGCCCTCGTGGGAACACTGGGCCGGCACCGATCGCCTCGGCCGCGACTTCTTTACCCAGGTGATGATCGGCTCGCGCATCGCGCTCATCGTCGGCACCGGCGCGGTGCTGATCGGCGCCGTCATCGGCGTCACCCTCGGCCTCCTCGCCGCCTTTGCCAGCAAGCTCCTCGGCGATGCGCTGGCCGCCACGCTCGATATCCTAATCGCCTTCCCTACCCTGCTGATCGCCATGCTGGTGGTGGCCGCGAGCGACACGGCGAGCCTGTTCTCCGCCATCCTCGCTATCGGCATCGCGCTATCGGCCATCGTCGCCCGGCTCACCCGCATCCTGGCGAAGCGCGTCCTGCTGCTCGACTACATCACCGCCGCCCGCACCTCCGGCGCCTCGTGGCCGGCCATCGTCGTCGAGCACGTGCTGCCCAACATCGCGCCGACCCTGGCGGTGAATTTCGCGCTGCAGTTCGGCCTCGCCGTCATCGCCGAAGCCTCGCTGAGCTATCTCGGCCTCGGCGCGCCGCCACCCAATGCCAGCTGGGGCCGCTTGCTGCAGGAAGCGCAGGGCACCGTCTACACCGCCCCCATCGGCGCCATCGCCCCCGGCCTGGCGCTGGTGTCGCTTGCAAT
>CAMDAL010000447.1 GCA_945888565.1 Devosia equisanguinis
CGCCGCGAGCGAAGCGGCGATGATTCCTCTCGATCACGTGCTCGGATCGTTCTTGCGGACGACGAGCGGGCAGCCTCCGGGAATGGAGCTCGTCCGGGCTTGGTCGCTGGCCCAGAAGAAGGTTGCCTTGGAAGCCATCGTGGATTGCCAGTCACGGCTCTCAGGCATCGATGTCATGGATGCCGGCCTGCTTCGTCTATTCCTCGCGGAGACCAGGGCCGCGGTGTCGCGGGACGCGTTGGAAGACCTGGCCCGCAGATTCCATGCTAGATGGCATGAGGCGAACTATCTCGCTTATCTCCATCTGAGAGCATCGGCCTCTGCCACCCTGCTTTGACCGCGCTTCGTTCCATGGCGCGATCGTCATAAGACCTTCTCGCGTCTGTGCTTGAATTAGGCTTATGTTTATCGCGGGATTGCCCCGCGACTGCACGCACCCGAAGCTGCGAGCGAACGAGCCCCGACCGTGGCGATCAGACCGAGAAGCGGCGCAAAGCCAGCTGTCACATTGCGTCAGTTGCGCGCTTTCCTGCTCACCGCCGAAAACGGGAGCGCGTCGATGGCTGCGCGGAACCTGGGAGTCACGCAGCCAGCCGTCAGCCAGCAGCTACAGGAGCTGGAGGCGCTGCTGCGCGTCCGCCTGATCGAACGGGTCGGCATCCGCATGCTGCCGACACCCGCCGGTCGCGCGATGATCGAGCCGGTGCGACGCGCCTTTGCCGCGCTCGATCAGGTCGAGCCGGCCATTGCCCCGTTCCGCGAAACCGGTACCGGCCTGGTCCGCGTGGGTACGGGTGCCACGGCTTGCATTCATTTCCTACCCGAACCGCTTGCACGCGCGCAGACATCAATGCCGAACCTGCGGCTGGTCGTGGTGACGGGTAACACGTCTGATATCGTCTCCAGCGTCGAGGAGGGTGCCATCGACGTCGGATTGGTGACCGCGGATGAACTCAGGTCCAATCCGTCTATCCACCTGGAGCATGTGTTCGACGAGGAGCTGGTCGCCATCCTGCCGAAGCGGCTGGAGGATCAACTGCCCGTCCTGTTGCAGCCGCGGGATCTCTCGCCCCTGCCGCTGATCCTGTTCGACCCGGCAGGCCGCACGCGCGACGTCGTCAACGGCTGGTTTCGCGCGGGCGGCGTGAGCCCCATCCCCACCATGGAGCTCGGCAGCATCGAGGCCATCAAGGTGCTGGTGGGCGCCGGGCTGGGCGTGTCGTTGATTCCCGATTTGGCGACGAAATCAATGCCCGACACGATCGTCCGCCGCCGGCTTGCGCTGCCCGTGCGCCGCTGCCTTTCGCTGATACTGCGCACCGACAAGGTACTCGACTCCGGACTGCGGGCCCTGTTGTCCGAGATTCGCGCGTCAGCGGATTCGCTGCGGGAACGCCGCGCGTGTTCGTTCGTGTCCGCATAAGAAGCAGTGATGCCTCGCGATAAGCCAGGCCTTTGGCTTTGTTATCAAAGCGTATTCTCCGCCCTTTAGTCTCTCTGCATCGACGTTTCACTGCATGGAGGCGAGGCCTTGAACCAACCGAACAGCATGCCCGGGTTCGCCCCGGCGCCCGGTCCCATCGGCGGCCAGCTGGCTTGGAAGAGCGCCGATCTCGCCGCGGACAAGTCGTGGTTTCACCGCCTGACGGAGGCAGAGGTTGCCGAGTTGGAGGCCGCAGCCTCCCACAGCCGGACCGTGGCCGGCGACATCCTCGATCTGCGCCGCGAGCACTTCCCTCTGCCAACCCTCGCGGCAAAGATTGCCATCCTGCGGGCCGACATCATGGACCGCTACGGCTTCGGCTATCTGCGCGGCCTGCCGGTGCACAAGTACGATCGTGACACGATCATGCGCATGTACTGGGGATTGGGCTCGCATCTCGGCGACATCGTTCCGCAGAATCGCAACGGCCACATGATCGGCCATGTAATCGACATCGGAACGAAGGTCGACGACTACAACAAGCGCCTGACCCAGACCTCGGCCGGCCTGTCATTTCATTCAGACCCCTGCGACGTGGTCGGCCTGTGCTGTCTGCATACCGCGATGGCAGGAGGCGAGAGCGCGCTGGTCAGCGGCATCGCCGTGCACGACGAGATGATGCGTCGAGCCCCCGATCTCTGCCGCGCGCTCTACCAGCCGGTCACGGTCGATCGCCGCGGCGAAGTGCCGGAAGGCAAGTTTCCCTGGATGCGCATTCCGGTGTTCATGTGGCAGAACGGCACCTTCACCGGCTACGCGCCTCTACTCGAGTACCTCAAGTCGGCTCGCCGCTTCACCGACGCGCCGCCGATGACCGAGCAACAGTGGCAGGCAGCCGAATTGTTCTTCTCGATCTGCAGCGACCCGAGCTTCTCGGTGAAGATTCCGTTCGAGGCGGGTGACTTCCAGTTCGTGCACAACCATGTCGTCTTCCACTCGCGCACGCCATTCGAGGACGGGCCGGATCCCGCGAAGAAGCGCCACCTCATGCGCATCTGGATTTCACTGCCCGACGGACGCGAGCTGCATCCCGCGATCGCGGAACGCTGGGTCCATATCGAGCGCGGCACGGTGCGCGGCGGGGTCAACATTCCCAACCGCAAGGCGCTTACCATTCCGATGGAACCCATGACGCCGGCCTTCGCGTGACCATGCGTAGTGTCGGGGCTGGTGTGTCCGCTCTCAGCGTACGAGGCGTCTTCAAATCGTTTGGCTCCGGCGCCGTGCTGGCGGACATCGATCTTACCGTCGGGGAGGGGGAGATCGTGAGCTTGCTCGGCCCCTCGGGTTGCGGAAAGTCGACCCTCCTGCGGATCGTTGCCGGCCTGGAGCAAGCTGACCGCGGCACGGTGCAGATCGGGCCACGCGACGTCTCCGGCCTGCCGCCGGGGGCTCGCAACGTGGCGATGGTCTTCCAGTCGCTGGCTCTTTATCCGCATCTCTCCGGCCGCCAGAACATCTCCCTACCGCTGCGCGCCCGTCGGCTGACCCGGCTGCAGCGACTGCTCGGACCGTTGCGGCTCTGGTCGTCGGCGCGGTCGATCGAGCGCGAGATCGATGCCGCGGTCG
>CAMDAL010000448.1 GCA_945888565.1 Devosia equisanguinis
GAAGCGCTCATGATCCCGGCGGCGCATTCGAGGCTGTTTCTCGTCGCGAAGAAGAACATCAAGAACGTGCGGTCGCACGGCATCTACAGCGCCGCGCTCTACAAGGGGCTGGACGTGCAGCCCTGACTCCGGGATCGTGGACGCATGACCACGATCTACGGCATCAAGAACTGCGACACGATGAAGAGGGCGCGCGCCTGGCTGGACCAGAAGGGCGTCGCCTACGATTTCCATGACTACAAGGCGTCCGGCATTGATCGCGCCCGCCTCGAAGGCTGGGCCCGCAAGGTCGGCTGGGAGGTGTTGCTGAACCGTGCCGGTACGACCTTCCGCAAACTCCCGGACAAGGAGAAGGAGGGGCTCACCGAGAGCAAGGCGATCGCGCTGATGATCGCCCAGCCCTCGATGATCAAGCGGCCGGTGCTCGAAGGCGGCGGCAAGCTGCTCGTCGGCTTCAAGCCCGAGCAGTACGAGGCGCTCGTCTAGGCAGTCCCGGCCACGCCCACGGTCTTGCAGGCGAGGGCAATGCACTCGACGTGGCGGTGATCGGTGCCGCAGCAACCCCCCAGCACGTTGATCTGCGGATGGGTCTGCAAGAGGTCGCGATACTGCCCGCCGAGCTCGATCGGATCGCCGGCGTCGAGATCGGGCGAGTCGTTGAGCTCCTGGTGGCTGCGGCGCGAGGCATTGGCCCGCAGCCCGCGGATGCGGCGCGTCCAGTCCTGGTCCGCTTCCATCACCTCCTGGAAGTGGGTGGGGTGGGCGCAGTTGATCATGTAGTAGGCCGGACCGTTCGCGGTCGCCTGGTCGACAAGGCTGATGGCCTCGGTCAAGGTCTGCCCGGTCGGCAAGCGGCCATCGGTCTCGACCGTAAAGGCAATCGCCACGGGCATGCCGGCCTGGAGGGCAGCCCGCACGATGCCGATGGCCTCGCTGGTATTGGTCATGGTGGTGGCGCTCACCATGTCGGCACCGGCATCCGCGAAGGCTTCGACCTGCCGGGCATGGTAAGCTTCGGCAGCGTCCTCCGACATCACCTCGCCCGGCACGTAGCCGTCGCCACGCGGTCCGATGCAGCCGCTCACGACCATCGGTGACGCCGGGGCCTCATGGGCCTCTCGCAGGTCGTGCAGCAGGTTTATCGCGTCGGCGTTGACCGCGGCGATGTCTGCCGCCGAATAGCCGAGCTTCGCGCCCCAGTCGACGCGTGCCCGCCAGGTCGGGCTCTCGAGAACGAAGCCCATGGCGTGCGTGCGCGCGATGTCGATGTAGCGCTCGTAGTATCGGATCAGGAATTGCCGGCTCTTGGCATCTCGCATCAGGGGAAAAGCCGCGAAGAGGGGAAGGTCCAGACCATCCTGGAAGATCAGGCTGGTCTCGATTCCGCCGTCGGTGAGGAACAGGCCACCGTCACCCTGCGGCAGCCGATGGCGGTACCTGGCAGTGGTCTTCATCGTTTGCCTCGAAGGGCCACTCGCCTACGATGTTTGTGTATAAAAGTATTATATTTCATGTAGTTAAATGATCCAATTGACACGTTAAGGGAAATATCGAAAGATCGCCTCATAAGGCCTTGCTTGGCCACGACAATTGATTTTGACCACTGCTACCGCAGTTCCCCTCTTTATTTCGAGGTCTGAAATGAAAACCGCTGTCGCTCTTCTCGTCCTGCCTCTGGCCCTGTCGGTTTCCGCCTGCGGCGATACCTGGGGTGAGCGCGCCGTGACAGGTGGCGGCATTGGCGCAGGCACCGGTCTCGCGGTTGGCGCGATCGCCGGTTGGCCGCTGGTCGCTCCGGTACTGGTCGGCACGGCGGTCGGCGCCGGTATCGGCGCGGCCACCACGCCGAAGAAGTAGCGCTATCCCAGCAAAATCCTGAGTTTACGCTCGAAGACGCGCAGCACGTCTTCGAGCGTGTCGCCATGGGCCAGTTTGCGTGGCCCATTATAGACGACGTAACTACCGCCATTGCCGGCCCCCGGCACCTTGGCGATGGCAAACAGCGGTTGCTCGGCGGTGTGGCGGAAGATCGAGAAGATCGCCATGCCCGGTCGGAAGTCGATGGCGTAATCTCGCCATTCGCCGGTTGCCACACGCATGCTGTACAGACCCAGAAGCCGCGAGAGTTCCCGCTTGTCGAACGAAACGATTCGGCGCCGGGCTCGCTGATCGGCCAAACGGTAGAGGTTGGTCATGCCACCGCGACTTCGAACATGTCAGTGATATGAATTCTTGCAGAAGCGCGGGTGGGGGTAAAGCGCCTCGAGTCCCCCATTCGGTTGTTTGCCAAAGCTCGGGTAGGGGGCTATGAACCGCGGCTGAAGCTGTTGATATTCCGCGATATTCCGGGAGCACTACGTGTCCGACTCCGCCGCGTTCCACGAGATCGACGAGGCCGTCCGCAAGGACGAGATGAAGGAATGGTGGAGTCGTTACGGCACCTGGGTGGTGGCCGGAGCGGTCGTGATCGTCGTGGCCGTCACGGGATTCGTGGGCTGGAGCCAGTACGATCGGGCGCAACGTGCCGCTGCGAGCGTCGCCTATTCGGCCGCGCTGGCGCAGATCGCGGCGGATCCGGCCGCGGCGCGTGCCGAGCTGGAGAAGCAGGCGGCCGACGCCCTCCAGCCCTACCGTTCTCTCGCCGCGCTCACTGCCGCGCAGCTCCGCGCCACGCTCGAGGAGCAGGTGACCGCGCTCTCCACGGTGGCCCCCAGCCTTTCGGCGAGCGAACTCAGCGATCTCGCCCTGGTGATCGCCGCCTTCAAGAGCATCGACACGCCCAAGGCCGAAGAAATGGTCGCCAGGCTCGAGCCGCTTGCGGCTCCCGGTCGCCCGTTTGGTCTGAGCGTGCGTGAGCTCCAGGCGATGCTGGCCGTGCGCAAGGGCGATACCAAGCGCGCCAAGGAATTGTGGAACGAGATCGCCAAGGATCCGGCCGTGCCGCAGGGCACGTCGCAGCGGGTCACGGCAATGCTCAATCTCCACGGCGGCGCGGAGGCTAAGTAGTCCGATGTCGAGCGTGTTGCGCGTGGTCGATCCCCGTTTCCTTCTC
>CAMDAL010000449.1 GCA_945888565.1 Devosia equisanguinis
CATAGAACTGGTCGCCGAGGATCGGGTGGCCGAGTGCCAGCATGTGCACCCGCAACTGGTGCGTGCGTCCGGTCAGCGGGTGGAGCCGCACCCGGGTGATGCCGGGCTCGCGCGCCTCGACTTGCCATTCGGTCCGGCTCTGGCGCCCATGCTCGTGGTCGACGCGCTGGCGCGGCTTGTTCTCCCAGTCTGTCGCGAGCGGCAGGTCGACGAGGCCGGCTTCCTCGGCCATGTCGCCCCACACGCGTGCGACATAGGATTTTCTCGTCCGGCGCTGCTCGAATTCCTGCCCGACATGCCCGAGCGCCTTCTTGTTGAGGCACATGACGATGACGCCGGACGTATCCTTGTCGAGCCGGTGCGCCATCGCCGCGGTGGGCCAGCGCCCGCGCACCCGCGCCTCGAGACAATCAGCGAGCGCCGGGTCCTTGCCAGGCACACTCAGCAGACCCGAGGGCTTGTCCAGCACGACGATGTCCTCGTCTGCATGAATCACCGTCAGCCACGGATCGGTGGGCGGGCGATAGTCGTAGGTGGCGGGAACGGGATTGAGCATCGGCCGCTCCTTAGCAGGAAAGCAGGCCACCCCCAAACCCTGCGTTACGTACGTCAGATCGGGCTTTCCTTCCGCTGCAAAACCGGCAATTGTGGCCGGCAACGGCGCACCGATCGAGTAGCGCCACCTCAGACAAATGGGAGCGAGGACAATGGCCACTCAGCGTCGCGTGGGCGTCGGCATCATCGGCTGCGGCAACATTTCGAGCCAGTACCTGAAGGCGATGCGCGACTTCCCGGTGCTGGAGATCATCGCGGTTGCCGACATGAAGCCGGAGGTCGCCGACAAGAAGGCGGCGGAGTTCGGCTTGACGGCAGTGACCGTCGAAGCATTGCTGGCCGATCCGAAGGTCGAGATCATCGTCAACCTGACGATCCCGCGCGCCCACGTCGAGGTCGGCCTGAGGGCGTTGGACGCGGGCAAGCACGTCTACAGCGAGAAGCCGCTTGGCGTGACCTTTGCAGAAGGCAGGAAGCTGGCGGAAGCGGCGGCGGCCAAGGGGCTGCGGATCGGTGCCGCTCCTGACACCTTCCTTGGCGGCGGGCACCAGAAGGCGCGTGAAATGATCGACTCCGGCGAGGTCGGGTCGATCGTGGGCGGCACCGCCTTCATGGGCGTGCCCGGCCATGAGCGCTGGCACCCCGATCCGGCCTTCTACTACGACGTGGGTGGTGGGCCGATGCTCGACATGGGGCCGTACTATATCACCGACCTCGTGAATCTGCTCGGCCCCGTGGCGCGGGTGCAGGCGATGAGCACGACGCCGCAGGCCGAGCGCCCGATTTATTCGGAGCCCAAGAAGGGCCAGATGATGCCGGTGAAGGTGTTCACGCACGTCGCCGGCCTGCTGCAGTTTCGGTCCGGCGCCATCATCCAGATGACCATGAGCTTCGATGTGCCTGGCCACACCCACGTGCCGATCGAGATTTACGGCTCGACGCTCGGCCTGCTGGTGCCCGATCCGAACATGTTCGGCGGCGAGATCAAGACCCGGCCCGCCACGTCGAAGGAATGGACGACGGTCGAGCACGACACACCCTATGCCGACGCGAACTACCGTTCACTCGGCGTGGCCGACATGGCACTCGCGATCGTCGAAGGGCGGCCGCACCGGGCCTCGGGCGAATTGGCGCTGCACGTGCTCGAGGCAATGGAAGCCTTCGAGGTCGCCAGCAAGGAGAATCGCCCGGTCGACATCACCACCAGCGTCGAGCGCCCCGCGCCGCTGTCACAGTCGCTGGTCGATGGCAGGATCGGCAAGTAGGGCGCGTTGCTGCGGCGTTAGCAATAAATTCGTACCGGGTATGTATCCTCACTCCGTCTATCGGGGTGAGGGAGCCCGTGATGCGCGCCGTGGGTCTGTTCCTGTTGCTGGCCGGCAGCTTGCTCCTGCTTTGGCCGCTCTATGATCATCTGCTGCCGTTCATCCGCATCGCGCGGAGCGACACGCAGTTATATGGCGGCGCCCTGCTTATGGGCGGCATTGTCGCGCTGATCATCGACCGTGCGCGGGCCGGCTGAGCCTGCGACAAACACTGCCGCTTTCGCCGGGCTGTTCGTTCTGGTAATGAGGACCAATGACACGGGGCTCATTCCTCAGGCGCGCCGCGCTCACCATGATCCTGGCACCGCTCTTGGCGGTGGCTGTTGGGGCATGCTCGATGGCCAATTTCCCGGGCTACAAGCCGGCCGGGGTGCATGTCGCCATCGCCCCGCAGCCTGCCGGCAAGCGGCCCCCGGCAAAGCCTCGGGTAGAGGAAGCGTTCGTGCCGCTGGCGTTTGCCGAGGCGCCGCGCTCGGCCGGCAACGTCGATAGCCTCATCAGCAAATACGCAGCGATCTATGACGTGCCGGAATCGCTGGTTCGCCGCGTCGTGCAGCGAGAGAGCAGCTTCAACCCCAAGGCGCGCAACGGCCCTTACTACGGCCTGATGCAGATCCGGCACGATACGGCGCGCTCGATGGGCTATTCCGGCTCGGCAGCCGGACTGCTCGATGCTGAAACCAACCTCAAGTACGCGGTGAAGTACCTGCGTGGCGCCTATATCGTGGCCGGCTACAACTCCGACGGCGCGGTGCGCAACTACTCGCGGGGCTACTATTACGACGCCAAGCGGGCCGGGCTGCTGAAGGAAGTCGGCCTGCGCTGAGGCGAGGCGACCGATAGGTCTGGCTTTGGCGCCACAGAACGTTCCTTAGTCCGGGAGTTGAACCGGGCACGCGACAGACGCCAACCTTCGATAAGCAGAACGGTGGGCGAGGCTAACGGCCGTCGCCGCCGCTCGAGCGTTTCCCCCGATCGCCGATGCTAGCCCGTCTGATTCACGCTGGGCCTGACAGTGGGGTGGCGGACGTAGCGTAAGCAGCTGATTTGGAATAGGTTTTGGTTGCTTGGACCAACGCAATTCCAGACCACTGAGGCGCCACGCCCACCATGGATGACGATACCGGCCTTCTGTTCGATCTGCCAAGCGTGGGGCGCAAGAAAGTCAG
>CAMDAL010000450.1 GCA_945888565.1 Devosia equisanguinis
TTCCGAAGACGAGTTGCTGCGCGGCATCGAGAGCCTGGCGCCGCCCGAGCGCCGCGACGATTGATCGGTAACTGATCTCGGCTATATAGTTGCGAGGCGCCGTGCTTAACCGCCCGGCGCCTTTTTTGTTTTTCCCGATCTGCCGAACAGGCATCGCCGCTTGAGGGGAGCGGCACGACCATGATGCGTCAGTACGAACTCGTCGAGCGGGTACAGGCCTACAACCCGCAGACCGACGAGGCGCTGCTCAACAAGGCTTATGTGTACGCCATGCAGAAACATGGCACGCAGAAGCGCGCGTCGGGCGATCCCTATTTCGCGCATCCGCTGGAAGTGGCGGCGATCCTCACCGACCTCAAGCTCGACGATGCATCGATCGCGGTGGCGCTGCTGCATGACACGATCGAGGACACCGACGCGACGCGCGCCGAGATCGACCAGCTGTTCGGCGCCGAGATCGGCTCGATCGTTGATGGCCTGACCAAGATCGACCGGCTGCAGCTGGTGACGCGCGAGGAAGCGCAGGCGGAGAACCTGCGGAAGCTGCTGCTCGCCATTTCGGCCGATGTGCGGGTGCTGCTGGTGAAGCTGGCGGACCGGCTGCACAACATGCGCACGCTCGACGCCATGCGCGACGACAAGCGCAAGCGCATCTCCAAGGAGACGATGGACATCTATGCGCCGCTCGCCGGGCGCATGGGCATGCAGGAGATGCGGCAGGAACTCGAGGACCTGTCGTTCAAGCATCTGCAGCCCGAGCATTACCAGGCCATCACCGAGCGGCTGGGCGAGATGAAGGCCGACTTCGCCGGCACCATCACCACGATCACCGCGGAGCTGCTCTCCAAGCTGAAGGGCGCGGGGATCGATGCCCACGTCAAATCGCGGGTGAAGTCGCCGTGGTCGATCTACACCAAGATCGAGCGCAAGCAGATCGCGCTCGAGCAGCTCTCCGACATGATCGGCTTCCGGGTGATCGTGCCGACGGTGGAGGACTGCTACCGCGCGCTGGGGATCGTGCACACGAACTGGAAGGTCGTGCCGGGGCGGTTCAAGGACTACATATCGGTGCCCAAGCACAATGATTATCGCTCGATCCACACCACGATCGTGGGGGTGGGGCGGCAGCGTGCCGAGTTGCAGATCCGCACCGAGGAGATGCACCGGATCGCTGAGCTGGGGATCGCGGCGCATGCGCTCTACAAGGAGGGCGCCACCGACATCCACAAGATCGAGAACGAATCGAAGGCCTTCGCCTGGCTGCGGCAGACCATCGGGCAGCTGACCAATGGGTCGTCACCGGAGGATTTCCTCGAATATACGCGGCTGGAGCTGTTCCAGGACCAGGTGTTCTGCTTCACGCCCAAGGGCCGGCTGATCGCCATGCCGCGCGGCGCGACGCCAATCGATTTCGCCTATGCGCTGCACACCGATATCGGCGACACGACGGTGGGGGCGAAGATCAACGGGCAGATCGTGCCGCTGGTGACGCACCTCAGCTCTGGCGACGAGGTGGAGATCATCCGCGACCAGAACCACCTGCCGCCTTCCAACTGGGAGACGATTGCGGCGACCGGCAAGGCGCGGGCGGCCATCCGCCGGGCGGTGCGGCAGCAGACCGGACAGCGCAACTACGCGCATGGCGAGCACCTGATGGCGATGCTGCTGGAGCGCGAGGAGATAAGCCTCGACGATGGCGAGTTCCGGCAACTGGCCGAAGCAGCAGGGATGCCAGGCAAGCGCGAACTGCTGGTGGCGCTGGGCGAGGGCAAGGTGTCGGTGCAGGACCTCGACGACAAGCTGCTCGACGTGAAGGGCGTGAAGCGGCGGCGGAAGAAGCTCGACCTGCCGGCGCCGGACAAGGCCGAGGGCTGGTTTGCGCTGCGGGCCACCGACCTGTTCCGCTTCAGGGTGCCGGGCAACCCCAATGCCGGACCGGAGGCGAAGGCGGCGCTCGAGGAACTGAACTTCAACACCAGTTGCGCGGTATCTCTCGAGGGCGTGGTGCCGGGCGACCGGATGGTGGCGATCATGCGCAAGGGGGAGGGGATAACCATCTACCCGATCCACTCCGATACGCTGGGCGACCTGTATGACAGCGACGTGGCGTGGATCGATGTGCGCTGGGACATCGCCGGGCGCGAGGACGAGCTGCATCCGGTGGCAATGGCGCTGCAGAGCCAGAACAAGCCGGGCGGGCTGGCGCAGATCTCCTCGGTGATTGCCCACTGCCGGGCCAACATCCATAATCTGGTGATGCGAATGGAATCGCCGGACTTCCACAAGATCACGTTCCTGCTCGAGGTGCGTGACCTGGGACAGCTCACCGACGTGCTCAACTCCCTCAAGATGCAGGCCGGCGTATCCGATGTACGCCGCGCCACGATCGCCGAGGCCGAGCAGGTGATGACGCTGGAGTGGAAGGCGCCGGCCAAACAGAAGGTGACCGGGTGACGCAAGAAGAAGTGCTGCAGGTTTTTCGCGACGCGGGAGCGCTGCTCAACGGCCATTTCATCCTGAGCTCGGGGCTGCGCTCGCCGGTGTTCCTGCAGAAGGCGCGGGTGTTCATGCAGCCGGCGATGGCGGAGAAGCTGTGCAAGGCGCTGGCCGAGAGAATCCGCGCCGAGGGGTTTGGCGACGTTAGCCAGGTGGTGTCGCCGGCGGTGGGCGGGATCATCCCCGGCTACGAGACGGCGCGGCACCTGGGCGTACCGGCGATCTATACCGAGCGGGTGAACGGGGTGTTCGAGCTCCGGCGCGGGTTCGAGATCGCCAAGGGCGAGAAGGTGATCATCGTCGAGGATATCGTGACGACGGGGCTGTCGATCCGCGAGTGCATCGCGGCGCTCAAGGGTTTTGGCGCCGACGTGGTGGCGGCGGCGTGCCTGATCGACCGCTCGGGCGGCGAGGCGGATGTCGGCGTGCCGCTGGTGGCGCTGACCGAATACAAGGTGCCGGCCTACCCGGCCGACGCGCTGCCGCCGGAACTGGCGGCGCTACCGGCGGTGAAGCCGGGGTCGCGGGGGTTGGCGTGATGGGTGCTGCG
>CAMDAL010000451.1 GCA_945888565.1 Devosia equisanguinis
CCGGGATCAAGGCGGACAGCGTCGCGTGGTGCGCCGCCTTCAAGGGCGGCATGCTGCGCCGGGCTGGCTACCGGGCCAGCGGATCGCTCGCCGCCCGCTCCTACCTCGACTATGGCGAGGTGATCGAGCCGGACGACGCCAAGCGCGGCGATAGCGCCATCTTCAAGCGGGGCACCGCCTCGTGGCAGGGCCACGTCGGCGACCTCCTGAGGATAGACGCGAACACCGTGTGGGTCATCGGCGGCAATCAGTCTCTCAAGGGGACCGACGGCGCCGTGACGATCACGGCCCTGCCCCGCACGTCGTTGTTGGGCGTTAGGCGGCCCACGGTGGCCGACAAGCTGCCCGGCGGTACGGTTGTCACCCCGGCCAAGCCCCAGAAGGCGGCCACGCCACCCTCCCCGGCGCCGGTAAATGCATCGTTGGTGGCAGCGGTACAGCAGGCCCTCATCGACAAGGGCTACCACGAGGTGGGCGAGCCGGATGGCAGGCCGGGAACCAAGACCCGGGGCGCCATCCTCGCCTTCGAGGCGGACAACGAGCTCGACCTCGTCGGCAAGCCGACGCCCGAACTCCTCGCGGCGATCCTCGCGTCCGATCCCCGGCCGGTGGCCGACACTCGAGCGGAGGGCCTCCCGGCCGACAACCGGGTGGTCAAGGACGCTGGCGTCCTCAAGACCATCGGCGGCGTCCTGACCGGCGGCTCCATCCTCGGGGGCGCCGGGCCGATCCTCGAAAAGATCGAAGGCGGCGCCGGGTAGATCACCCGGCTCCGGACGGCCATCGAGCCGCTGGTTGACCTGTGGCCGCTCCTCGCGGTCGCGGGCGGGGTCGCGGTGTTCTGGTACGCCACCCGCGCGCGGGCCCAGGTCGTCGAGGACTACCAGACCGGCAAGCTGGCTCGCTGACCATGGGCCCGCTGCTCAAGGCGTGGGGCTTCGCGAGCTCGCCCATCGGGCGGGCCCTCGGGGTCGGGCTGATCGCCATCGTGGCGCTCGGCTACGCCTACATGAAGGGGGAGGAAAGCGGCCGGGCGGACAGCCAGGAGGCCGCCCTCCGGGCGCAAATCGAACCCCTCCGGGCCGACCTCCGCATCACCATGCGGGCGGCAGAACAGGCGGCCGCGCAAGAGGCCGCCGCCAAGGCCCGTGAAGCCAACCTCAATGAAAGGCTCAACACCTATGAAAGCGCCCTTGCCGTGCCGCCTGCTGACAGCGGGTTTACTGCTGATGACGTGCGCGGCCTGCGCGAACTCTAGCGTTGAGCCCACGCCGGTCCTCGTCCGCAGCCTGCCCCCGGTACCGTCCTACGTGGCCCCGGTCAAGGCGCCGGAGCCGACGGTCGGGGCCGATCCCAAGGTGTTCGCCGGGCAGGCGCTGGTGGCGCTCGACAAGGCCAACGGCAGATTGGTGTCCGCGCGCGCACGGTACGAGGGCGTTGCCCAAGACTACTCCGCAGCCACTGGGGGGCTCCGCCGTTGACCGACCCGACCCCCTCCATTTTCGGCGTCAAGGTCTCGACCCTTGTCGCCTCCGCGGTGATGGGCATCATCGCGGTGCTCCTCGACATCAAGCGCCACTCGGTGCTGACGGGCATGCTCGCTGTCGCGGCCGGGATGGGCGTCGCCGTCATCGCAACCGACCCTATCGTCTCGGGCCTGAAGTTAGACCCGACGTGGAGCCACGCCGTGGCGGGCGTCCTCGGGATTTCCGGCCGGAACCTAATCGTTTGGGTGACCCTGGTCAGCAAAGACCCGCTCGCGCTATGGGATCGGATCAAAGGCGCCCCGCCCAAAAAGTAGCAAACACTCGAGTTCGCGCTGACCTACTGGGGGCAGTCGCTCGGTCAGAGCCCGGCCCCAGGCTGTGCAGACAGCCGAGCGCACCGAGTGAAAGACTTTCACGCATGAATCGCTACCGACGCATTGGCTACTGCCGTGATTTCAGTGGTTGACTATCACTGCGCATTTCTGCCCTTCGCTGTTCGTCCGGCACCATGCTGCGAAGCTTCGGAAGTCCGACTGGCAACAGCACAGGGTCTGGTCGGAGTACGCGCGTTAAGCGAACGCTTCCTGCCAGCCACGTGGTGGCATTGTCTTGACGTCTCGGCTATTGTCGTTTCGCAGCGTGGAGCATTTGCAGCGTGACAATTCTCGTGACCGGAGCCGCCGGCTTCATCGGCTCGAACTTCGTGCTTGACTGGCTGTCTGCATCGGATGAGCCAGTCGTGTCGCTCGACGCGCTGACTTACGCCGGCAATGCCTGCAACCTCGCCTCACTGGTGGCCGACCAACGACACAGCTTCGTGCACGGGTCGATCGGGGACGCCGCGCTGGTCGGCCGGCTGCTGCGGCAAGGCCAGGTACGGGCGGTGATCAACTTCGCGGCCGAGAGCCATGTGGACCGCTCGATTACGGGACCGGCTCCGTTCTTCGAAACCAACGTGATGGGCACGCTGCACCTGCTGGAAGCGGTGCGCGGATATCTGGCCGAGCTGGACGAGGCGGCGCGGATCGCGTTTCGCTTCCTGCACGTCTCGACCGACGAGGTCTACGGCACGCTGGGGCCGGACGATCCGGCCTTCACCGAGACCAATACCTACCTGCCAAATAGCCCCTACGCGGCCAGCAAGGCGAGTTCAGATCACCTCGTCCGCTCCTATCGCGAGACTTTCGGGCTCAATACGCTCGTCACCAACTGCTCGAACAACTACGGGCCCTACCAATTTCCCGAAAAGCTGATCCCGCTGGTGATCCACAATGCGCTGAGCGGCAAGACGCTGCCGATCTATGGGGACGGGCAGCAGGTACGCGACTGGCTCTATGTCGGCGATCACTGCGCCGCAATTCGCCTGGTACTCGAGCGCGCCGCGCCTGGCGCTACCTACAATGTGGGCGGCAACAACCAGATGGCGAACCTCGAGGTGGTCCGCACCATCTGTGCCCTGCTCGATGCACGCCGTCCGCGGCCTGATGGTAAGTCCTATGCCGATCAGATCGCCTTCGTGACCGACCGTCCCGGGCATGATCGCCGCTATGCGATCGAT
>CAMDAL010000452.1 GCA_945888565.1 Devosia equisanguinis
CGTAAGGCGTCCTTGCATGGATTGATTGGCGGGGATCGTAGCTGCAGACCGGATTGTCCGATGTGAGGAAAGGCGTGCTGGTCTTATTGTGAAGCACCTCAAAGCCGAGTCGAAAGCAAAGATTGCCAATATCTTTGAATTCGCCCTGCATCGCCAAAAGAGTCTCATGCGGATTGATGCCGACGGGCACGGTGTCAAACTGACCAGCGTAGCGCTCAATTTCCGGCGGAAGCGTTCCGATCTCTTCGCCGATTTTACATTCGTTTCGGAGCTTGGCCTCAAGCATCAAGGCATGTCGGTCGCGTGTCGCTGGTACGCGAGCGCGCATGATCGTTTGCATGCCCAGGACATTGAAAGATATGGCGAGCGATAGCCTGCGCGCGGCGAGTGCTCGGATTGTCTCTGGCCACACCGTCTCGATCGTGTTCCACAAATCCTCGAAGCGATGGTTCTCCTGACCGCCTTCGGGTAGCTTCTGAGAATAGTAGTCTCGTTCGAACCCGATGGCTCTGGGGTTCATCGAGTGGGGATCTTCGGGCGCCTCGCAGCGATAGACCTGGACACGACCCCGTTCATCTGCGAAGCCGTCCATGTAAACGGCCGAGATGAAGTGATGTCGGCGGTTGTTGCGATTTGTGTCGCTTCCCTCTGGGTTTAGCATACTGAACGGGCGCACGTCGTTATCGATGGGCACGTTGCCCCAAGCACTGAAATATGTGGGTGGGTTTGGCATCTGCACTCTAGGCCGTCCACAGATCATCGGGGCCGAGATAGCTCAGATCGAGCTGGGCGCCATTCTGAGCAACGTTCGCGCGCACCAAACCACGCCGATTTAGATTGAGCGGGTGCTGTAGCTTCCCGATTGCGTGCCCGTCGGGCGCCAGCACCAGTGGCTGTCCGTTCCAGTGATGGAGACCAACAGGCGTGCCGGAAGGCGCAGGCGCTGCGAACCAGTGGACGTTTCCAAGATAGTCTCGCCGTGCCCAGGTCCGGTTGTCGAGTGGTGTGAAATCCTGAATAAACTCAAGCCACATGGCCCGGGTCGCAGGGGTCGGCCAGTCCGGCTGCGCAGACAAGGCCGCGAGGCTGGGTGAGCGGAGCCAAGCGCGTAACTCTGTGCCGGTCGTGAATGTGGCGCCCGTGTCTGTGACCGCCTTGATCGCAGCGAGCCGTGAATTGAAGCCTGCCTGGATCAGAATGGATGCGGGGCGGTACATGGTTCCTGTTTCGACAGCGGGCACCGCCAGGCCCAGCTCATGATCCTCCAACGGAAGGTCGAGCACGCCGACGACATCTGCATTGGCGGCGGCACGGACGCGGAGCGCCTCCATAGCCCAAGGCAGGCGATAGACCAGGCCGCCCTCAATGAATTGCAACGCTTCGGCTTCCTGACCAGCGACCATTGCGGCGAGCGGCTGCCCGAGCAGCCAGCATCGGAGGATGTCCCTCCAGTTAGCTGGGAACGGGTCAGGCTCGAACGGGTAAAAACCGAACACGCGCTCCGCGATCGCGGTGATCGCTGCGATCGCGGCCTCAAAGTCCCCCATCATCAGGGCAGCGTTCGCCTGGACGAGGAGGACGTTGGCCTCGGGTGCAACGGCGTCGAGCGCATGCCCAGCTTCGAGGCCGAGGCCAGCCAAGAAATAGCCGCGTCGTTTCGCTGCCGTGGAATTGGCCCAGATATACCGGCTTCGTGTGAGCAGTGTGGCGCGATAGGCGGCGCGCGATGCATCGTCCACACGAAGCAGGCCACGTTGCCAGAGTGACGATTGGAGGATGGTGTCCAGTGCCGTCTCGATCTGATCGTCGGGCACATCGGCCTCTCCGATGAGACTGAGGATGGCGGTGTCGAGCGTCGCCATATGGCGCTCCCACTCGTTCAGCGCCCGCTCACGTTTGTCGGCCTTCTCGCCGGCGACCTCTGGGAAGGTCCATGCCGCTGCGTTATTGACGACGTAATCCACCAACCGGTCGAGGTTACCGCCAAGTCGCGCGTGCATCCGATTCAGTAGCGAGAAGATGAGCTGGATGAGCCCGCTCTCCATCTCGCGGGCACCTAGATCCTCGATCAACCCGACCCATTCGTCATGCTTCTTGTTCCAGGCGTCCTGGAAGATGGGATAAAGGACAAGGCCCTCGACATCGACATAGGCGCGGCCGGCACGGCCGATGACGTTCTTGAACTCGGACACCTTGATTTTCTCGCCGTGTCGGTAAAGCGAATGCATGACAACGGCGGTCGCCGACAGGTTGAGCCCCTGGGCGAGAGTTGGCGATGAGATCGTGACCTTGAGCACGCCGTCGCGCAGGAGTCGCTCCACCTCCTTGCGGTACGCAGTCGGCAATGCCCCGTGGTGGAGCGCTACGCCGAGCCGCAGGCATTTGAGGATGTCGCTATCCGGGCCTAACCACTCCTCGCCGAGTGCGATGGCGGTCTGGAGCGTGGCTGGGTCGACTGTGAGCAGAGAAGTAAGCGCACCGCGTGAGTGCAGATCGACGATGACCTTGGCGAATGGTTCGACGCTTCGGCGCTCAGGGCAGTAGATCAGCACCGTCTGACCATCGTTGACGAGCCGCCACGCCGTGGCAAGGCTCAATTCCTGTTGGTTGTCCGGAAAGAGCCGCGTGCGCAGCTTCTTCGGCGGCACGAACAGCGGCGGCGCCGCACCATTGAGGAAGCCAGGCACAAAGGGCCTTTCCTTGTCGACGCGAAGATTGAGGCGCGCCGTCGGCGCCTTCCAAGCGACTTCGCCGAACCGCAGGCGCGTCGGCCGCCAGTTGTGCTTTATCGGGCCTCCGAGCTGGTCGCGACGAAGCCAAGCCGAAAAGTCCTCGAGCTGGTCGCCGTCAGGAAGCAGCGCCGACAGGCAAACGATCCGGCGCTGATCGGCGTCTTGGCGACGTAGGAGGCGCTGAATTTGAACCTCGTATCGAACCTCGCGCTCGCCCGGACCGATCATGTGGCCCTCGTCGAACACCAGAAGACCCACGTCGTCGAGCAGCGAAGGATCATTCCT
>CAMDAL010000453.1 GCA_945888565.1 Devosia equisanguinis
ACCATCGCGTCGGCGTGCTGGGTTGGAAGTATTTCGGACCCTATGAGGCGGCCAAGCCGGAGTCGTGGCTCGAAACGCCGAGCTACATCGTCGATGTGCTGCGGCGCATCGTTGGAGCCGACGGCCGCGTGGTCAATGCCAACGCGCTGATGATGCATCCCGTCACCGGGCTGCGCGCTGTGAACGAGGTTGTGCAGATCGCGCAGTTCGAGTTCGGGGCCGTCGCCTGTTCCGAAGCCGTGAAGGCGCTGATCCGTTCGGTGAAGCCGGGCATGACGGGCTATGACGCGGCGCAGACGATGCGTCTGGGCGTGCTGCCGCACTCATGCCACACCATGTTCTCCTCAGGCGACAACCTGGTGGGGCTGAACAGCCCTTCGAACACCGTGCTGAAGGCCGGTGACCCGATGACAACTGCGGTGGGCTACCTCGGTGGCCTGTCGAGCCGGATGGGCTGGCTGGCCGAAGACGAGTCCGGCCTGCCTGAGGACGTGCGTGACTATGTCGACAAGCTGGCTGGTCCGTACTTCGCCTGCGTCGCCGAATGGTACGAGACGATCGGCATCGGCGTGACGGGTGGCGAACTCGATGCCATCGCGCGCAAGCACCTCGATACGCCGTTCTTCAACCTCGTGCTCAATCCCGGCCACCTGATCCATCTCGACGAGTGGATGAACACCCAGGTCTATCCCGGTTCGCGCGAGCCGTTCGTCTCGCACCAGATGGTGCAGGTCGACATCATCCCCGCAGCTGGACCGCCCTACTACGGCGCCAATATCGAGGACGGCATAGCGCTGCTCGACAAGGATGGGCGCGACCAGTTGAAGGCGGAATTCCCTGACGTCTGGGCCCGAACCGAGGCGCGGCGGGCGTTCATGGCCGATGTGCTTGGCATCCGCCTGAAGCCCGAGGTTCTGCCCATGTCGAACCTTGCAGCAGCCATGCCGCCCTTCTGGCAAAGCCCCGATCGCATCGTTGCGCGAGCGTGACGTTGGTTGCTTGCGCCGCTTGCCAATTTGACCGTCTCGTCTTATCTCTTTGAGCATCGACATTTGGCTGAAATGCCGTATGCCACCGCTTCCGGTCAGGCGCACGCTTTGAAATACCAAACATCGACTGACCGGACAGGCTGATCCCGCATCGCTCTGTCCACAACACAATGCGAAGAGGGACTACCCGATGGAAAAGGGCACCGTCAAATTCTACAACGATCAGAAGGGCTATGGGTTCATCCAGCCCGATAGCGGCGCCAAGGACGTCTTCGTCCACGCCACTGCTCTGCAGCGTTCCGGCATGGCCGGCCTCGCTGAAGGCCAGAAGGTCTCGTTCGAGACCGGCGAAGACCGTCGGACCGGCAAGGTTGCCGTCACCGAGATCGCGCCCGCCTGATCTGATCGGCAGGGAACAAGTTTTGAATCGGGCGCTCCGCGAGGGGCGCCCGGTTTGCTTTCAGGGCGGGCCTGGGTCCGGATCGGGGGGCTTCGCCATATCCTTGGGGGCCAACGGCGTCTGGCGGGCGCCGCCGGCCTCACCCCAGGTGATCAGCCGGGCGCTGCGATGGCCGGTCAGATAGATCCACATCCAGCTCACCGCTACCGAGATGCGGTTCTTCAGCCCGATCAGGAAATAGATGTGCGCGAGGCCCCAGACCCACCAGCCGACCCAGCCGGTGAGCTGCAGCCAGCCGAAATCTATCACCGCGGCGCTGCGGCCGATAGTGGCGATATCGCCCAGGTGCCGGTCGCGGAACTGCGGCACCGGCTTTCCGGCCAGTTGCGCCTGGATCGCGCGGGCCGCGTGCCGGCCGCCCTGCTTTGCGGCGTCGCCGATGCCCGGCACCGGCTTCCCGTTGTGCCCCATCACGCTGACGGTATCGCCGATGGCGTAAATGTTCGAATAGCCCGGCACGGTGAGGTCGGGGTTCACCTTGATGCGTCCGGCGCGATCGGCCTCGACCTCGAGCCATTCTGCGGCCGGGGAGGCGAGTACGCCCGCGGCCCAGACGATGGTCCCGGCGCGGAGCACCTTGTCGCCGTAGGTAACGGTATCTGCCGTGACGTTGGTCACCGCTTCGCCCAGATGCACCTCGACGCCAAGGCGTTCGAGCGCCGACTTCGTGTAGTCCGACAGGCTCTCGCGGAAGTTGAGCAGGACGCGTGGCCCCGCTTCGATCAGCACGACCCGCGCCTCTTCGGGACGGATAGTCCGGAAGTCGTCGCGCAGCGTCAGGCGGGCGAGTTCGATAACGGCGCCCGCCAGTTCCACCCCGGTCGGGCCGGCTCCGATGATGGCGAAGGTGAGGAGGGCTTTGCGCTTTTCGGGATCGGTTTGCCGCTCAGCCGCCTCGAAGGCGAGCAGCAGCCGGCGGCGCATCGCGGTGGCATCCTCGAGCGTCTTCAGGCCGGGAGCATGTGGCGCCCATTCGTCATGGCCGAAGTAGCCATGCGCCGCGCCGGTGGCGATGATCAGGCTGTCGTAGGCAATCCGGGCGCCATCCTCGAGCTCCACCAGTTGGGCGGTCTTGTCGATGCCGGTGACGTTGCCGAGCACTGTGGTCACTTCGGGCCGGTGGCGGACCAGCATGCGGATCGGCCAGGCGATCTCGGATGGGGAGAGCGAGGTCGTCGCCACCTGGTAGAGCAGCGGCTGGAACAGGTGGTGGTTGCGGCGGTCGATGATGGTGATGTCGACGCCGGCGCCCTTCAACTGCTCGATGGCGGCAATGCCGCCAAAGCCGCCACCGATGATGACGACGCGATGCCTGTGGGCTCCGGTGGTCAACTTGCTACCTCGATATGCGCCCCGAGCGGCATGTAAGTACCTGAGCCAACGATCACAATGCCAAAGTGTCGCACCCCTCGCATGGTAATTACCCACCCCTTCGGCAGGCCGCGTTTTGACCGTTCTGGGCGCGTTCAGGCGAGGGTAGCGAGGATGACATCGAAGGGATTTGCGCCTTTGAGCCGCGCGGTGTCGATTGTCGTTCGCACGTCCGCCTCGGCCTTTGCGGC
>CAMDAL010000454.1 GCA_945888565.1 Devosia equisanguinis
ACACTACCCTTGTCGTTCCCCTTGCCGGGCCGGCCGTAGCGGTCGCGGATCACGTAATGCGACAGAAACCCGCTGAACAGTCGGGCCCGCTGCCGCGTCCCATCCGGCAGGATGCGCGCCACCAGGCACCGGTCATTGTCGTACAGCACCGACTGCGGCACCCGGCCAAAGAAGGCAAAGCCTCGGCTATCGCCGCCGGATAGGCCTGAATGTAACCCGCATCGCTGTGCGGCAGGTCGAACGCGAAGAAGTAGGCCTTCTGCTCGATCCCGCCGATGAACACCATGGCTTCGCCAAAATCCGCCTGGGCGTGGCCAGGGGCGTGGTGCAGCGGCACAAAACATCTCTTGCCGGCGCCGCTGCTGATCGCGCACGTAGTCCTTCACGATCGTGTACTGGACAACGCCATCCTCAAGGATGTCGCCGCAAAAAAAAGGTGACGCCCGACGCGAAGCGATATGCGGTGGCCCACGCCTGCCTGGTGCATGGGGTGAGCCAGCGGCGGGCGTGTGAAGCTCTCGAAGTTGACCGATCGAGTGTCAGGTATCGCAGCATACGGCCGGACGACCGCGAACTGCGTGAGGCGATGAAGGCAGTCGCGTCACAACGACGGCGGTTCGGCTACCGCCGCATCCACGTGATGCTGCAACGGCAGGGCATCGAGATGAACATCAAGAAGCTCAGGCGGCTCTATGGCGAGGAGAGACTGCAGGTGCGCAAGCGCGGCGGTCGCAAACGGGCCCTGGGCACGAGGCGCCCGATGATCGTGCCGGACCAGCCGAACCAGCGCTGGAGCCTCGACTTCGTCTCCGATGCCTTCACCGATGGTCGCCGCTTCAGGGTGCTGGCCGGCCATGGCCTCGGAAAGCGGCGCGCCTGCGCAACCCTGACCAGCTCCGCCGCGCCGCTTCCCGATGTGCTACGGCACCGAGTTCACCAGCATGGCGATCCTGCGCTGGTCCCAGGACCACCAGATCGACTGGCACTACATCGCTCCCGGCAAGCCCATGCAGAACGGCTTCATCGAGAGCTTCAACGGCAGTTTCCGCGACGAATGTCTCAACGAGACGCTGTTCTCGTCACTGGCAGAGGCGCGGGACCGGATCAGGGCATGGAAGGAGGACTACAACACCCATCGACCACATTCCTCGCTGGGCAACCTCACGCCCATTGAGTTCGCCACGCAACTGGCACTGGAAAAGCAGGCCGCGTAGGGCCAAACATCAACCCAAGGACTCTCCCCAAAACCGGAGGGAACCTGCCCGATGGCGGGCGCCTCACCGCCACCCATGACTACCGGGCCGCCGACGGCGCGCTGATCTATCAGGTGTGCCGCTGGGAGTGGGAGGACGCGACCACCGAAAAGGGCCGCGACAAGACCTTCGTCCAGCGCCGTCCCGATCCGTCAAAGAAGGACGGCTGGACCTTCTCGACCAAGGGGGTCGAGCAACTCCCCTACCGCCTCCCCGAGCTCCTCGAAGCCATCAACAGCGAGGAGGAGGTGTTCATCGTCGAAGGGGAGAAGAAGGCCGATATGCTGTGGGCGCTCGGCGTCCCGGCCACCTGCAACACCGGGGGCGCGGGGAAATTCCCCGAAACGCTGATCCAGTGGTTCCGCGGTGCCCGCGTCACCATCCTGCCAGATAACGACCCGCAGTCGCACAAGCCGGACGGCTCGCCGATGTTCCACTCCGACGGGCGCCCGGTTCGCCCCGGCCAGGACCATGCCGAAAAGGTTGGCTCGAAGCTGATCAACACCGCGGCTCGCGTCCGCATCCTCGAAATTCCTGGCCTGCCCTCGAAGGGCGGCGTGGACGACTGGCTCCCCGATGGTGGCTCAGCAGACGAGCTCTACCGGCTCGCCAAGGCGACGCCTGGGATCAACGAGAACGACAGCGCCGACATCGGCAAGGTGCTCGAACGCTGTGACCGGATCAGGCGGGCGACCGGCGCCCACGTGATGCTGGTCCACCACATGAACGCCGAGGGCGCCAGGCCCCGCGGCCACACCTCCCTGCTCGCCAACGTCGAGACGGTGATCGTCACTCGCAAGCTCGAGGACCGCCACGACAGGGACGGCCGCCTGCTCCGCGAGTTCGAGCTCCGCAAGCAGAAGGAAGGGGAGGCGGGCACAAAGACCCGGTTCGTCCTGCCGGTGATCGACATCGGCACCGACGAGGACGGAGAGCCTGTCACCTCGTGCGTGGTCGCGACCCCCAGCGGCGCGGAGAGCGGGTCGTCCACCGGGAAGCCGTCGGGCATTCAGCTCGGCGGCGCGAACCAGGTCGGCCTCCGCGTGCTCTACGACCTGCTGGCCGGTGAGGGCACCGGGTTCTTCGCGCCGCCCGAGCTCGGCCTGCCCTATGGCGCCAGGGTCGCGGACCGGAAGGCATGGTCGGCCAGGTTCTACGAGATCAGCCGCCCCGAGGGGTTCGACGATCTCGACGACGACGAAAAAGAAAAGTCGCGGGCCAACCTGCGCAAGCAGTTCGAGCGCGTTCGCGACCTGCTGGTGTCCAAGGGGATCATCGGCCTCGACAGCACCAACGCGTGGGCGATGGGCCGGCCCGTGATGGGCTTTGGCCCACCGCCCGGGTTCAGCACCCGCAAGCCCGCCACCGGGCCCGCATACGCACCGCCCGACGACGTCCCCTTCGCCGAATAGGAGCCGCCCATGCACCACGTTGATACATGGACCCCCAAACTGGTCGGTGAGCGCCTGATCGAGGCGATCCGGTGGGCCCGCTACAATGCGGGGCCGACCGGCCCGGCGCCTGTCCGCGCCCTTATGCCAACCTACATCGCCTCCCCCAAGGAACGCGAGGAGGCCGGCTGGGACGGGCAGGAGAACGTCAGCGACCCGACTGAAGTCCCGAGCTAGTCGGTCGTGAAGAAGCCGATTTGGACGATTTGAGAGTTTAGGTGAAGGCCTTGCGGTTGATAGTGATCAGTGTGCGCTGCGAGGCGGCCAAGATCGCGGCCCGGATCAGGGCACTAAGAAGCTTCAGCC
>CAMDAL010000455.1 GCA_945888565.1 Devosia equisanguinis
CCTGCGAGCTGCATCGCGCCGAAGATCTGCACTTCCTCGCCGCGCATCACGTCGGGCACCTCGCCTTGCTCGACGCTGAGGCCGGGCACGAGGGCGATGCGCCCCGGCTCGATCCAGTGCAGGTGCCGCTTCAGCTCTTCGGGTCCGGCCGGACAGGCGACATAGGGTGCCTCGACCCAGCCCTGCCGGCTGCCGGCCATGCCGGAGATCAGGCAGAGGCTGCCGGGCAGTTTCATCCAATCCGAGAACAGCGAGGCGAAGACGTCGGCGAAATCGCCGTTGGGAACATTGAGGATGCCGAGCGGCGCGCTCTTTTCCTCCAGAACGCCACCCACCGCATCGAGGCGGGCGCCGCGCAGCGAGCTCGTGCCCCAGTCGACGGCGATCAGGTCGGGCACGGCGTGCTCGACCTCAAAGTCAGGCCGCCAGCGTCTTTTCGAACGCCTTTCGGGTCAGCTCTGCCTCATCGTCGGGCAGCCAACGTGTCATCTGCGGGACGACGGTTTCCATCAGCCGGCGCCGCTCCGGGGGCAGCCCCTGCGCGCCGGCTTCGCGCGCCTCGGTCAGGAAGGCCGCGAGCTTGCGGCGTACGCGATCGAGATCGGCCGTCGGCGCAATGGCCTTCGGCGCCTCGTCGGCGAACATGCTAAGTTGAGCCATCGTCGGCGTCCTTCTTCACTTCGCCGTCATTGTCGGGCGCAAGTCCGAGATCGGCAACGCTCAGCATTGGCTTATCCAGAATTTGCTCCAGCAGCGCAGCTTGGCGCGGCTCCAGCAGCACCAACCGGCCCAGCACGTGCAGAAGGTTCATCAGGTCGGTCGTGTACTCGCCCAGCCAGTGATCGGGCTGGATGCCGTCGAGCGGCGACGGCGGCCGGCGATCCCCGATGACGGGTCGGCTCCGGTCGCGCCGCCGATAGCTGAACCACTGGCGAACCACCGGTTTGCCCGACACTTCATAGGCCCAGATCTCGGGCATGACGTTGTCGATGTAGCCCTTGCCCACGATCAGCCGGCACTTGGCAGGATCATAGTCGATCCCGTCGGGCAGAGGCTCGGGTGCGCCCGGAATCGTGCCACCGACGGGAATGGTCGGCGCATGGACCTTGCCGAGGCGCGGCGCCTGTCTGGGACGGCCTGCTGCCGCATCGTCGAATCGCTCACCGTAGGTGTGCAGCCAGATGACCTCTTTTCCTACTGCCACGGCTTCCGCGAAGAGAGCGGCATCCGCCGTCACCGGCACGCGCAGTCCAGGCTGCTTGAGATCATTGGCGAACCGCTTGGTGAAGACGGGATGCGCCATTACGGCGGCGAGATAGGCCATCAAATCCGGCGGACTGACATCATGACCGTACGTTTCGGCAAGATGGGAAAGGATGGCACGCTTAATATTTGAATCAGTTGCATCGATATCGGCCCAAAGCGGGAAAGCACGGCCGCCAAACGAGCCCTTGAAATGGTGAAGATCTGGGATCAGCCCTGCAAACGAAACTGCAGGCCCCGCATCGGGAGAATGAGCGTCGAGGGCGGTCAAGTAGACTTGCTTCTCCGAAAATGCGCCCCACAAGACTGGGCGCACGTCGTGTATTAGTCGTGCATCTCCAATCAACCACAGTCGGTCGAAACTACGGTAGGCGTAGCGAACAGGCTCAGGCACCGGCCCAGGGTCATCCGCGACGGACATTCGCCGCGTGGGTATACTTCCAAGATTCTGATTAACGACCTTGGCGAGATGTTTTCCGGCGACCTCTCCATCGCGCATTTGCGGATAAAATAAGAGCTGCTTCGCATCCGGATTGCCTTCTGCTTGCAATGCTTTCCATCGCTTGGCCAAAGAAGTTCCATCTGGCGCGATTACCCAGGTCCGGCCCGGCATCACTCCTGAACCATGGTAGTCAAACAGGCTTTTCAGCGTCGGAAACTCTGACCACTGGCCGCTAAGTTCGGCAAAGAAGGACCCCCGCCAATCGCTGGCCCCAGCACCCCAGCCTTCACCGTTGAGAGCAATCGCTGCCAATGCATCGAACTTTTCTTCGCGTCTTCCCTCTGGCAGCGCACGGAAATGCACGTTCGCCGGCACGTCCGCTTGCTTACCTTTCCGTCGGGCAGCTAGAACAATACACACCTGCTGCTGAACGCCTTGAAAGACGCGCGTGGCAGCTTCCGGTTGATAACCCTCGGGCGAGCAGTCGATGACCCAGATGTCCGAGCAACTCGCCCTGAGATCGGCCCTCATTTTCTGGAAGCCCGGCCCGTTCAGGAATCCGGCCACCGTGATGAAGCAGATGATTCCTTCTTCGTCTCGATCCGGCAGACCCGTCGCGTCATTCCAGCCCGCCCCGAAGACCTTGAGGGTCGCCCAGCGCCAGAAATAGACGTAGAGATTCTTGAGGTGCTTGGCGTGCGCGCCGGCCTTCCAGGCCGGCGGTGGCCGCCAGCGTTCCATTGGCGCCTCGCGTCCGGCCGAGCCGCTCTCGATCCAGCCGCCGCGCCCCTCCGCCTTCTCCTTGTAAGGCGGATTGCCGATCACTACCGTGATCTTCTCGGTCTTCTTGATCTGGTTCGCAGCCCGGCGCGATTGCGCCACCGGCTGCATCATCGCTGGAATGTATTCGTCCTCGACGAACGGGTTGCCCAGCGTATCGGTGATGAACAGCCTGGCCGTCGGTGCCGTCCCCTTAGCGCCGGCCTCGTTCATCAGGTCCGCGTATTCGGCCAGCAGCCTGAGCTGGGCGACGGCGAACGGCCCGAACTGCAGTTCGAAGCCGATCAGCCGGTTCGCGGCGTTGGCCAGCGCGCCCGGCACGCTGCCCGGACCGGTATCGTCGCTCACCGTCTGGGCGATCCTGCGAAGCACGCCCAACAGGAATGTTCCCGTCCCCACGGCGGGATCTGCAACGGTCACGTCTCCGGCTGCCAGCCCGTCCGCCCTCTCGAACAGGGGACCCCGCAGAGCCTCGTCGACCAGCCGCACCATGGCCTTCACGACTTCGGGCGGCGTGT
>CAMDAL010000456.1 GCA_945888565.1 Devosia equisanguinis
CCTGCAGGGCGCGCTCGGCGCCCCGGTGATTCCGCTGTCCCAGACCATCCTGCTCGACACCTTTCCGAAGCGTCAGCAGGGCCTCGTGACCTCGATCTTCGGCATGGCCGTCGTCATCGGCCCGGTGATCGGCCCGACCGTCGGCAGCATGCTGTCGGAGATCTACAGCTGGCGCTGGGCCTTCTACATGATCGTGCCCGTAGGCGTGATTTCATTCATCGGGCTGCGCCTCACCCTGCCCTACGACCGGCCGACCGGCCAGGCCCGGCTCGACTGGACGGGATTCCTGTCGCTTTCGGTCGCCATCGCCTGCGTGCAGCTCGTGCTGTCGCGCGGCCAGCGGCTCGATTGGTACGATTCGGCCGAAATCCAGATCGAGACCTTCATCGCCGTCGTCTCGTTCTGGATATTCCTTGTACACAGCCTCACCGCAGAGCGGCCGTTCCTCAATCTGAAGCTTCTCCTCGACCGCAACTACTCGATCGGCCTCGTGCTGGTGCTGATCTACGGTATGCTGAACTTCACGCCGATGGTGCTGCTGCCGCCGCTCCTGCAGCAGCATGCCGGCTTCCCCGACGCGTTGATCGGCGAGGTCATCGCCGCGCGCGGTGTCGGCGCGACCATCGGATTCTTCCTCGCCATCTTCGTCGGCCGCATGGACGCTCGCATCGGCCTGATCGCGGGCTTCACAGTGCAAACCCTGTCGGGCGTCTGGCTGATGGCCATCGACCTCAACGTCGACATGACGACGCTGATGCTGAACAGCCTGCTGCAGGGCATTGCCGTCGGTGTCATCTGGGTACCGCTCACCCTGGTCACCTTCTCGAACATGAGCGGCGCCAACCTGGCCGAGGGCACGGCGGTTTATCACCTGCTGCGCAACATCGGCTCCAGCTTCTTCATTTCGATCTGCGTCGCCGAGATCGTGCGGGCGACCAGCACCAACTACAGCCGCATGGTCGAACTGGTGAACCCCTACAACAAGTCGCTGGCCCTGCCCTGGGTCACGGGTGGCTGGGACTACGAAACCGTGTCGGGACTCGCGAAACTGTCCCGGGAGATCAACCGGCAAGCGGCGATGATCGGCTACATCAATGCCTTCGGCCTCTATACTGCGGCCTCGGCGATGGCGATTCCCCTGATCCTGCTGATCGGCCGGCGCGCCAGAAGATAAAGGGAGGAAACGAGCATGGCGATCAAGGTCCTGGAAATCCATCACACGGGCTACCGGCTCGACACCGGCGCGGAGAAGCTGGAGGACACCGCCAGCTTCTACAGCGACGTGCTGGGCCTGCAGCGCGACAGAGGCCGGCCGACCATTCCCGGTATTCCCGGTCTCTGGATCAATGTCGGCGAGGTCGGCCAGATCCACTTGTTCGGCGGCAACCAGCCCTCGCCGGTTGCCAAGGGGCCTGGCCAGGACCCGACCTTGCCGCATATCGCGCTGGCCGTCGCCGACATCGTCGAGAGCCGCAAGGAGCTCGAACGCCTGGGCATGAAATACTGGGCGATCGAAGGTCTCACGAGTCCCGATTCGCTGCAGCTCTTCCTCAACGATCCGTGCGGCAACATGGTTGAGCTGCACCAGGTCGACAAATGCCGATGCACGGCCCGCAATCGTCTCTAGGCCAGCGGCGCTGACCGCGCTTCCTGGTAGGCCGCCCGCGCATTCCTCGCGGCCTCGAGCGCCGCTTCCCGCCGGTTGGCTGCTCGGTCGTCCAGCACGTAGAGCACGGCTGCGAAGAAGATGAAGGCGCCGCCCAGAACGTAGTAGTGCCAGGCCTCGAGGTAGAGGCGGAAGGTCACGACGACCAGCGGCACCGGGATGAACAAGGCGGAGAAGCGCATCCACGAAGCGCGATTGTAGGCCCGCACCGCTGCCGTCGCCTGCTTCCGCCGTGCCCACATTTCCCGCCGCAACGAGTCGAAATGGGGTGTGGTTCAACACTCACGCGGCCGTCCTCCGGCACGGGCCATCTCGCGGGCGACCAGACGCGCCGCCGGTCCGTTGCGGGCTGCCGAGTCCGGCTTCACCAGATTGCCGATCTCGAAGCGGAGGAGCTGCACCTCGGGATGCAGCGCCGCCGCCCGCCGCATCGCTTCGGTGCCGGTCACGATCTTTCCGAAGTTCGGCGGCCGCTCGCCCTTCGTGCGTGGGTATTCGAGATCGACCATCGCGGCGAGCGACCAGGCCTGTCGGCTCACATCGGCCGCCCGCGGCAGGTAGGCCGCCGCGACGCCGTCGAGATCTCCTCCCCAACTCGCCAGCACGTCGCGCAGGGCGACGGCGTGGCCGGCCGCGACCGACATGCCTTGTCCGAAGGTCGGATTGAAACTCGATATGCAGTCGCCGATCGGCAACACGCGCGCCGGCAAATCCGCCCCGCGATCGAAATGCCGCCACCGTGCCTCGGCGATTCGATAGCGGCGCACGGGCGTCAGCGGCACGGCCTCGCGCAGACGCTCGGCGATGTCGGGCACCGGCAGGGTCTCGGCATGGGCGCGGAAGCCATCGAGATCGTCCGGCACCCTCTCGCCGAAGCGGCTGCAGAGCGTGATCAGCCACTCGTCATTCTCGATGGGACAGACGAGGCCGTAGCGATCGTCAGGCGGCTGGGGGATGCAGGCAATGAAGCGTTCCTCGCCCCGGAAGCGTTCCGGTTTGGCGAAGCGCGCCGAGCTGTAGCTTACCTCGATTCCCAGCACCGTCTCAGGCGCCTCGACACCGGCCAGCAGCCGGTCCCCTCGCCCCGTCGCAATCACCGTCAGATCGCCGCCGGATGGGAGTCGCTCGACCGGTGTCCGATCGCTGATCACGACATTGCCGAGCTGCAGCACCTGCCGTCGCAGCACGCGCTCGAAAGCCGGCCGGCTCATCATCAGCTGGCTGTGACCCAGATCGCGCGTCGCGTGCCAGCCATCCCGCTCCCAAATGGAGACGTCCTCGGTCTGGCGTACCTCGGTCGCTCCGGCAGTCAGCAGCGCCGCGCGTGTGCCGGGG